>CAXHFO010000301.1:0-1504 GCA_964015895.1 uncultured Candidatus Poseidoniales archaeon | reverse complement strand
AAGACACTTTACCCCTAAAATGTTTCAAAGTGAATTAGCAGCGTTCCAAGGCTCAGCCTTCTCTGTTGCGCCCAAACTTACTCAAAGCGCTTATTTCCGCCCGCACAATAAGGATGCAAAAATTCCTGGATTGTATTTCGTTGGTGCTGGAACTCATCCAGGTGCAGGTCTTCCAGGCGTCATTAACTCAGCCAAAGCAACGGTAAGGCTAGTGATGTCAGACATCACTCAGCAGTAAGGTCAACTTCATCGATATGGAATTCGTGGAACCGTAAACTGATTATTAGTACTGCTGTGCCAAGAATTCCACCGAGGATAAACAGAATCATCGAAGACAGGCCACTTGCACCAATTGCTACTCTTAGCACCACTGTAGAAAGGATAAATCCAGTATTTCTTGCTAGGTTAGTAAAGTCGGTTGAGTACCCATATGAGATCAATAAAATTAGAATATCAGCCAAGATAAGTACTGTGAAAAAGTCAAGGAAGAATATTTCACGAGTTACCGAACCGTCTCCTTCACTTACTGAGATAGCCCAATTGGTAAAGGAGAAGGCGGCCATTATCACGTAAGTACCCAGTAAGAACAACGCAATTTTTTGCTTGTTGGTAACAAAGTTAGACAACCCAATATCTGTTGAATCATTCTTTACCTCTGACGAGCTATTAGCCCGGTAAATTAGGGAGGTAGTAAATAATATCAGGAAAGTAAAACATTCAATAACGACTAATTTTAATTCACTATCAACGGTCCAATCACCACCAAATTCAATCTCTGACAATCGCTTGAAGATATCACGCACCACAAGTAAGGTGACGATTTCAAATTGTTTTCCTACTGCCGTAGAGAATGACTCAGGTATTGCTCTGATTAGCTGGTATACTTCATAGGCTAGCAGAATAGAAAACGGGGTATATAGTGCGTCAAGTGGTGAATCTAGGAGGCTGGCAGAGCCTGCGCTTACGCTGATTATTTCAGTCTGATAAGCAATCCACATTAGTAGATGGACAATCAAACCAATAATGGCTGAAATCAAACTTATTTGTCGAATATAGGCTTCTGCAGGCCTGCCAAGAAGGCGGTCATGAACAGAAACGAAGCCGTTTGCCATACAACTAAATTTTTTACCAATTACATAAATAGTTGCGTTGTATTCCATAACACTTGATTATTGACAAAAACAGCGGTATATATTGGATAGGTAATTTCCTCGAGTTATGCTGAAAGATTTGCCAAACCACTTGCAAGATCGTTCAATACTAGTCAACTCTGTTGCTAATATTGCAGACGAGGGTCCAGTAATAGTTTGGTTGAAATCAGCTCTTCGAGTCCATGAAAACCCGGCGATAGATGTTGGTAGGCTGATTGCCCACAAATACAACCGACCGTTACTCATCTATCAAGCAATAGACGAAAGGTACCCATGGGCTTCACTTAGGCATCACAACATGTTACTCGATGGAGCGGTTGATTTACACCAAGGTTGTCAAGCAATGGGCCTGC
>CAXHFO010000300.1:0-1523 GCA_964015895.1 uncultured Candidatus Poseidoniales archaeon | reverse complement strand
ATGAAACGATCTGCGCGCATGCTAGCACGGCGTATTGTACGACGTTCTTCATGCGTTTTAGCCACGTTTAGCACCACACCATTTGCACCGCTAACCTCTGCAGCTCTAATGGCAAAACCAAGATTGGTCGAATAAGTCACACCGTCGAAAAACCAAATTGTGCCGCCTCTTGACATCAATTCATCCATTGAATCAGTTTGAAAACGGCCTATTAGCGCCAGTGCGTCAACATGCCCTGCTGCTGACATACGCCACAAATCATTGGTTGAGCCTTCGTCCAACGGGATTGCTCGCTCTTCGCATAGTTCACGGATTTGCTGGGTATCCTTTTCCCGGTCAACTAGTACACGGTCGATAGCCACTCCATCAGTGAGGGCCTGGAGCACAGCTTCTGCACCAGTTATCTGTCCGGCCATGAACCTGTGTCATGGATTACCCTCATGAGCCTGTCCACTATGGCGGAGTCATGGCGAAACAGCACAGTCCGCGTTTTTTGGCAATTGTTGAGGCTGCACGCAGTGAAATTAGTGAGTGTACTGCTGCAGATTTAACCGCCCTTGTAGAAAATGGGGCGTTGGTGATTGATGTTCGAGAGCAACATGAGTTCGCTGCTGGGCATTATTCTGGCGCCTTGCACATTGGCAAGGGTGTGATTGAGCGCGATATTGAAAAGCATGAGATTGCTGAATCTGACAAGTTAATTTTGTACTGTGGTGGTGGTTTTCGTAGTGCAATTGCTGCAAAATCATTGCAAGATATGGGTTATAGTGATGTTATTTCACTATGGGGTGGCTGGCGAGGCATAATTGCTGAAGGTCTTGAAACAACAAAATAATCAGCCTAATACCGTAAATGTTCGCGCGGTGTCGCGAAGGTAGACTGATAAAGGGGAGTTTTGTCGGCATGTTGCTGAGAAGCGGTGATAACATGGCTCAAGGACTATACCAACACGTTCGTGCAACTTGGAGACGCCCTAAGGATGCCTTGCCGCACATGTATCGTCAAGAGCGCATGGCACAATGGCGTAGAGAGCCTGTCAACTGTAAAATTGACCGCCCAACTCGTATTGATGCGGCTCGCAGAATGGGCTACAAAGCCAAGCAAGGCGTAGTCATGATCAGAACTCGTGTTCGCCGAGGTGGACTTAGAAAGGGTAAGATTCACATGAAGAGAAAGCCATCAAAGGCTGGTATCTCCAAGATTACCATGGCCAAGAATATTCAAAGAATTGCTGAAGAGCGTGTTGCCCGTCACTTCCCTAATCTGGAAGTACTCAACTCATACTGGGTTGGCCAAGATGGCAAGCACAAGTACTACGAAGTGATTATGATCGATACTCACCATCCTGCTATAATCAGTGATAAGCAACTTGGTGTATTCTGCTCCGCCAACGGTCACAAGGCTCACAAGGGTCGTGTCTACCGTGGTAAGACCTCGGCTGGAAAGCGTGGTCGTGGTCTGCACAACAAGGGTAAGGGCGCTGAGAAACTACGTCCTTCGCTAAAGGCTAATCTAAACCGTGG
>CAXHFO010000299.1:0-1534 GCA_964015895.1 uncultured Candidatus Poseidoniales archaeon | reverse complement strand
TGCATTCCATTGCCGTTGAAATCACCAGGCGTTCCTTGTATGAAAATAATGAATCCTTGGTCACCTAAACTGTCTTCATCAATAATCTCTAGAGTATAATTAGAACTACCTTCACCTTCAACGAACTGCCCTGACATTACGCCTCCAATTATTAGCAATACTATGCCTGGAATCAAGGTGCAAATTGCTAAAAATGCGGCTATTCCGCGTCCTGCCGACGGTTTTTTGGGTATTTCAGCCCTAGCTCTAGTTCCTATTACATTAGCAACATCAGGAACTGTTTGTTCTGCTGCTGGTGAACTGGAATCATCGCCTTCTGCGCCTGTCTTGACCAAATCAACATTATACTCAGGGTTGGCTAATTTCTTGAAAAATCGGGTTACAACAGTAATCAACGGAATACCAGCCATCCAAATTAGTCCGAAACCGAACGGGAAGATTTTCCACCAGTTAACGCTCCAGTCTCCCCAAGGTAGCAATCCCCAAGTAAACGGTAAGCAAATCAGCCACAGAAACGCCCACATAATTGCCATGGGAATTCCTGCTAATAATCCGTAGGTTTGCCCTATCCAATCATCACTAACATCTTTATTTCGATAAGTCATTATGGTTATAGCTACTGCAATGGGCGCAGCAGCAATAGAGAACATAAACACTGCAAGCATAGCCCACCATATTCCGCCATTGAAATTTCTAATTTCACAGCCTTCTGGAAACCCTGATGCTTGACATTCTTCCTGAGTACCCTCATAATAAAACTCTTCAGTTGTCATTTCCTCATAAGCAGCGAACGCTTCACCGGCAAACCATTGCACGTTAGCTAGGCCAAAGAAAAGCCCCGCCCAAATAACGCCAAACACTAGCAAAGTGAAGATTTTCTTATTGCGCTTAGAAAGCACTTCATAGGGTGCTTGATATAGCGCAGTGTCGATTTTTGTGTAGGGTTGAGCGATTATATCACAACCATGGCCTCTTACCAAATTTTATTATAAATCACCTAATTATAACTCTTCAATTACTTCAAAGAATGGCTTGATGTCATAATCAAAGACAATGAGTTCAATTGTGTAATTAACATCCTCGCCGTCATCTGTCTTTTGACAGCCTGGGACTGGCCCTGCGTTGCCTGCATTCGCATCAACACTAATTTCCGCAGCATATGCACCCAGTCCGGCACCATCAGAATCGATCTGCGAGATTATTTCGCCTTTAGACATGGTAACTACTCCTTGTTCAATCAAGGTAGTATTTACCCAGTAGGATTCCACTGTATGCGAACCGGAGTCGCCGTTGTTGCTACCGCTGGCGGTTTCGTTGTAATCACCATGCATTGTCATACCAGTAATTGTATCATCAGCATTGCCTCCGCCAACACATAGAGGTCCATTACCACCTTCTTCGGCTTCAGTATAACTCATCGTCATACGAACTCCAATGATATTGAAATCTTCAGCATCATCAATAGCATCAGTGTGCAAATCATCAATCATTCGTGGGTCGCCAGTTGGATTGAATTCATCACCCATGGCAAGTT
>CAXHFO010000298.1:0-1612 GCA_964015895.1 uncultured Candidatus Poseidoniales archaeon | reverse complement strand
ACACTCGAACCTTCGTCGGCAGCGTCAGATGTGTATAAGAGACAGGAATTATCTGACTCAGAATAGTAAGTCGCCGTGTTGAGTTATGATTTTGTTTAGCAATCGGTCAATTTTTTTGCGGACATAATTTTCTCTAGCAATTCGATTTATCTTGATTAATCTAATCGCTCTAATTGGCTTGGCAAGAGGCGTCCAGCATAGAATGTTTAGTACAGTTTCAATTCCCATCAGATTGGTTCAATGGACTGCCATAGTAGTCTGTATTGGTAACACGTAAAATTAAAGTGAAAGTGAACATTATCTTGGGCTTAGATGAGTAACTAATCTAGCAGTTAGTGCATCTAATTGTATTTGCTCACCGCCTCCTTCAACTAAACGATAATCAACCTCTGCCATCCATTCAGTGAGATCAAGTTTTGATGCTTCGCTAAGGAAGTCAGCTGAATATAATTCTCTGTGTAATTGATTGACAAAGTCAGTTCCCGCAAGGCCATATTTGTCTAGTACCTCACGCAGTCTCCTTCGGGCCGAATGAAAACCATCATCACGGCATGCCATGAGGTATTGATGGAGACTTTCTGGTGGAGCCGTTGCTGATGTTTCATAGATTAACTCCCTAGTTACTGTTGTATTAAGGGCGGCTGATACTTGTAGAGCAGTAAGGGCTTTTCGTAAATCACCTCGAGAAATTCGAGTAAGTGCTTCTGCGGCAGCATCATCCAGGGTAATTTTTTCAATTTTCGCAACATGATGTACTTGTTGACTGACATCTGAATCTGCTAATGGTCTAAATCTAAATACTGCACATCTTGACTGGATTGGCTCGATGATTTTGGAAGAATAATTACACGAGAGAATGAATCTACATGTTTCAGCATACTGCTCCATTATTCTTCTTAGAGCTCCTTGAGCGTCATTGGTTAAGGCATCTGCTTCATCAAGAAAAATAATTTTGAATGCTGCACCACCAAAGGGGCTAGTTCTGGCAAATTGCTTTACCTTGGTTCTTATACTCTCTAACTTTCTTTCATCACTTGCGTTCATTTCAAGTAAATTTTCGCGGTACTTTTCGCCAAATACATCTTTGGTCAATGCCATTGCAGCGGTCGTTTTACCAGTTCCTGGAGGGCCAGCAAAAAGTAAATGGGGAAATTGTTTTTGCTCAGCATAAATGGCCAGTCTTTGAACTACAGCAGGTTGACCTCTAATTTCGCTGACTGAACGTGGTCTATGTTTCTCAACCCATAGTTCGCTCATATGTCGATGAAGTTGCCGAACGCCCTTCAACATTTTTATTCCTTTTTGCGGCAAAATCAATTTTAATTTCACTAATTTTTGAGTTATTCAACCCATCCAAGCGAAAAGACAGTAAAAGGTGACGATTTGTCATAGATGAGTCCCATGCTTTACGCGACCGAAAAACATCGAGCCGTAACCGCGATTTTGCTTGTTTTTATGTTCATTTTTGCAGAATTACTTATTGCAGAAAACGAATACAAAATAGCTGATGAGGATAAACCAAATTTCACGCTTACTCAATCTACAATAATAGCAGAAACTTACATCTCTTCCCAATCCAGTTCAGATAATTTCCTATCATCAACCCATAATT
>CAXHFO010000297.1:0-1627 GCA_964015895.1 uncultured Candidatus Poseidoniales archaeon | reverse complement strand
GGTTTATACTCGTCTGCCATGACTACGCCTCTAACTGAATATCTAAAATGGCTTTGAAACAATTGATGAATGATTGTCTGCTGGATTAGGATGGTCGCCTATGGATTTATCACAGATTCCTGATGGATGGCCCGGTAATATCTGGCTGGAAGGTAAGACTATTGTTCACTTACAACCAAACCAAGAAAGGCCTACCCACATGCCCAGAGGGCCAGCAAAAAAAACCGGTGGCGGTTTTCTTAATCCGGCCATGGCACCTTCTAGAACAAGATCTGTATTACTGTTACAAGATGCTTTACAGAATAATTGGTTGACGCCTGAAGATAAGCCTATTCGAGCCTTTGATGCCATGTGCTCAACTGGCGTAAGGATAAGACGCTGGCGTAATGAAATACCACATTCCTTGCAAAGTAGATTGAGGATTACCGGTAATGATCTGAATGATTTTGCATTATCATGGGCCATAAACTCTCACAAGACAAATCTACCACAATATACTGATAATATTGAAATGAATCTAGACCGATATGGTTCTATGGCTCAAAGAATTCCGGTTGATGGGATTTACTTGCAAAAAATGGACGCTAAATTAGCCATGGCTGATGCTTCCTATCAATGGATTGATATCGATCCATTTGGTTCACCAGTTGCATTTATTGATTCGGCGATTCAAAGCCTAGCACGCATTGGAGTACTGGAAGTAACCGCAACAGATACCGCAGCACTAACCGGATCATCATCTAGTTCTCAACAGCGCAGATATGCTGCCAAGGGAATTGTCGATGATTATGCTCATGATGACGCCGTAAGGGTGTTATTGGGACTTATAGCAAAAACCGCGGCGATGCACGACCGGGTTATCAAACCGATAATGGCGCTATTTGACGGCCATCATGTCAGAGTTAGCGTATTGGTGAAGTCAAGTAAAGAAGAAGCCTCTAATTTTCAGGACAATATTGGCTGGCGCTTACGTTGCAAAGACATACCATACAAATTTGTGAGATTCCCCAATCAAGAAGAGGTTGAATCTGCAAGTGGACCTTTGTGGATTGGGCCATTGATGGATAAGGAAATAGCAGGCAGGATGACTATTGAGAACGCTATGGAGACCTGTTTGCCAAATGGCCAAGAACTGGAGTTGGTAAAATCAAAGGGCCTTGAATGGAGTGATACTGACACAGAATATGCAACTAGAGAAATGGCCCGTAGTGTCAAACACATTGCTCAAGCTGCTGATTTACTAAGTCGAGAACATCTTTTACTAAGTCTAGATGCAATGCCAAGACTTGCCGGAACAAAGGGGACTCCAAAAATGGAGTATATTCTAAATGACCTTGTTGAATTGGGCTACTGCGCCGCTAGATACCCAGATATGGACCCGATGTTTGCCACTGATGCTCCGTTTGACAAAGTATTACAAGTAGTGAGACAATATCACAATTAACCAAATGAAGGGTCGATGAAATCATCTTTTTCTTCAGGCGCTGGCAGCATTGTAGCAGTGTTTTCAAATACATCTCTCACACTATTTTCTATTTCTCTAGCGTTCTCTAATAAGTCTCCAAGTGGTATATCTAGGCCAGTCAGATCACATACTGCTTCAATAGCAATCGCTGCTGCTCTAGCG
>CAXHFO010000296.1:0-1649 GCA_964015895.1 uncultured Candidatus Poseidoniales archaeon | reverse complement strand
AGATCCATTCTCCCCAAAAATACCGGTTTGGAAATCTGAATCAATCTCAAATGTGAGCCGGTTTTTCAATAACATACCATGAAGCCAGTACGAATTTTCATCTGATGAAATCAACATATCAGTTCTCCCGGAATTGTCTAAATCGGTTAGTTGAACCTGTGTAACATTAGTTACCAGACCAGCAATGTTCATTTTTTCTTGCAACTCAAATTGTTGAGTATCTGGTCTTGTTGCGTCCCATTCCCAACCGGTAACATTACCATTCTGCTCGCCAATTATCAATAAGCCATTATCGCCATCGTTCATCGATATTAATTCTTCAGACCATGGTGAGTGGCCAAAGTCAGCAGAAGTAATTCCTTCCGATGAATAATAGTCAAATTCTATCGGCATCAACTCGGGGTCAAGAGATATTTTAGAAGTGCGTAGTTCCATTACCATGGTAGTGGTTTTGGTAACTAACATTAGCCGATCTTCATCAATCTGTGAGGCTTCGATAAAACCGTTACCTAAATCAACATAACTTGGAAGAGCCCATTGAGCCTGTGGCGGTAACATATTGCCAGTCTCTTGACTGACGGGATAATATGTTACTTCCCCTGACCGAGAGACTACGTATACTCCATGGTCAACAATAAGTGCCATATCACAACTATCTCCATAAATAGTACCAAGTTGAATATTGCCAACTTCATCTTGGTAATTACAAGGGTGGTATTCTGAAACAGCTCCAGTATTGGTATCAATTGACCAAATCCAGGCAGTGTTGGTAATAGTTAGATGATTTTGTGATTTTACAATTCTTAAGTTTTCATTATCGCCGGCTGGTAATCGGGAGAAATTAGTAGTCCACTTGGCCTCACTGTTGTTTAAACTACTAACGGAATAATAAGAAATTGAATCTTCCCAATTGGTAAAGTTGCCATTGAGCTGATGGGTCAAAAAGCCGTCCATACCAAGGTCGGTAACAAAATCTCCTTCGTGTGAAAAGGTCTCTTGATACTCAAACTCTTCAACATCAAAATCAATCACTAACATGTGCATTAATGGGACTGTGGTGTACATCAAAGCAATTGTTAAAACACCCATTATTCCGTATTTGATTACCCACTCTTTCTTGTATCTAGCCAGCATAATTACTCCAGCGGTAAATATGAAAATCATAACCAGTTCTAGTAAAATATATCTAACTTGACTTGCCCCTGTTTCACCAAAAGCATGTAATTCTGCAATGTCATACCAAGGTCTAATGTAGAGCGATAAACCAATGGTAATAATGAACATAGAGAACATACCTAACATGGAAGTCATCTGCTCTTTCATCAATGACAAAACGCTAGTCTCTTCAGTGAGTTGCCGCTCCATTTCCATGAAATCATCGGAAGGCGTTTGCCCCTTGGAAATAGGCAGGGCTTCTTCGCTCATAGTTTGGCGTGGGTGCTCTATCTTTTGAGTCAATCGCTTTTCTCCAAGCCTAGCCGTGTAATGCTTCACCAATAATTATGCTATGGCCACATCTGGCAGGTTTGTGTCTGATTATTCTAGCCCACGTGATTGGTTAGAGATAACCAAGAAAACTGGTATGGCTCTGGGACTGTCTCTTATACACATCTCCGAGCACACGAGACCGCTGATAATCGCGTATGCCG
>CAXHFO010000295.1:0-1691 GCA_964015895.1 uncultured Candidatus Poseidoniales archaeon | reverse complement strand
ACTGATGTAGCATTAATTCCGGTAATTTCACTCAAGTCACCACGAATGAAATACATAGTTCTGGCAATCTCCCCCCGAGTAATTCCGACAATTTCAACAGGTGTTTCTGCCCCATTTATTGAGACAACTTGAGTATCTCCAATATCCCATCCTAAAAATATCATAGCACCTTCATCCATCATAACTTGGGTTGTCGGTTGTGAACTATCAGGTAATGTTCCTTCCAGCAAATTTACTTCACGCATTCCACCATTGTAAGAATCCAAACCAACGACAGTAAATGTTCTGCTGATATCACTTGAATCATCCACACTACCCAGTGGCATCTCGATTAGTAATTCAGTGGTGGCTGCAACATTGGTTGCCCATTCTAACACGGCTTGTTCGCCATCAGTCATGACAAATACTTGCGCATCCCACGCTTGGTCATCTTCTAAACCGGTTATGAGGGTGTCTTGAATTCCCGCAGACATCATTTGAATTGAACCAAATAACATCAAAGAAATACCAACAGCAACAAAAGTCATTGTCAGTCTAATTGGCTTTCTAACACTTGAGCGAATCGATAGTCCAAGGGTAGTTGGCATCCATGCAGTTAATTTTCTGAGCAGATTGGAGCCAACACGCATTTCATTTTGGCCACTGAGGATTTCTAGTGGTTCAAGTCTGCTAGCTTTCCATGCCGGTAATATTCCCGAGAGGAATACTATGAGCATTGTTGGAATTATGACCGTGCTGTAGATGGTTAGTGGTATGGTACGTTCTATTATTGGTACGCCAACAATGTCTTGGTAAAAATCCAACATCCAATTCATCCCCCAAGGGCCGATTAAGCAACCGACTATGCAACCTAGGCCTCCAATGACCAAGGGCGCAATTAGGTAACCAGAGAGTAGTGATTTTCTCGGTACACCAAGGGTGCGCAGAACTGCGATTTCTTTGGCTTGACTTTGGACTAATCTTTGTAAACTTAGGACAATGGTAATTGAAGCAATTGCGGCAATCATTACGGTAAAAGGAACAGTCGCACGCTTTGATCCTTCCAAGTCTTGTCGCATCACTTCAACTTGTTCATTTTGACCCCTATCTCTTATTCTAGCATCTAATTCTGTTTGATTAATTGCACTATCAACAGCAGATTTTATTTCATCAATTTCATCTCCTTCATATGCTTCAGTGTCAGGTAAATCAAACGATGGAGTTCCATTGACATCAAGTACGATTAGGTTGCTAGTTCCCAAATCATTGCCAGTTAATCTCGCCATTCCAGTATCGGATAAATACCCTACAACAAATTCGCCAGCTTCAGGTGGGAAAATAGAGCCTTCTGGAGCCATAATTACGTGTAGAGGATGATAACCAATTCCCACAATAGTAAATTCTGCACTTGCATTGCCCGCACCTATGGTAACGTTATCATAGATTGTCAACTTAAGCGCATCAGCAACATGCGCATCAATGACAATTTCATTATTTGCCGATGCAACTCTGCCGGATGAATGTCCTTCAGGCATCCACACTCGGTCCGAGTTAGCATTTGATGGTATTCCATGCCATAGTGAATTGATAATTTTCTCATCGCCATTATCGTCATAGAACATTGCTCCCTGAAGGATAGTGCGACCTTCACATGAATCGATATTTTGAATAGAGATCCGATCTAAAGATTCAGCCAACTCTTCGCAAAATCC
>CAXHFO010000294.1:0-1703 GCA_964015895.1 uncultured Candidatus Poseidoniales archaeon | reverse complement strand
AACCTTCGTCGGCAGCGTCAGATGTGTATAAGAGACAGTGATAACAAGGTACCAAACAATATTGCTAAGCCCTGTATAGCCGATATTTTCATTGGCAAACCATGCTTATTTTTTGGCAGTTTACGATCAGCAATCATTAATCCCCCAGAAATAAACATCACTGGTAAAATAATAAAATCAAAAAATGGTTTCTCTACAGATGAGTTGCTTGGCTCAAAACAAAAAATGCACTCTGTGGAAACATCCGGGCCAAGTCCAGTCGCAGGCTGCAACCAAATTAGCGCTGCAACCGTGATTAATACCATGGCGTTACCCGGAGAAGCCAAACCATGAAAGTAGACTTTATCTGATGCTTCTTCATACTGAAATCGAGCTAGCCTCAGCATTCCAGTTACAATAATCCAGGCAGCCGCAATACCAAGTGAGATTGTCCATGCGGGGGATGCTTCTCCCCATCTGCCAAACATGACAAACATCAGTAAAGCAGGTGCGACACAAAAAGAAATACAATCAGACATTACATCTAAAGTTCCACCAAGCAGTTTTCTTTTTGAATACTTTCTAGCGATCGGCCCGTCAATAATATCGCCGATAACTGAAAGTATGATACAGGTCATTGCACCCCAGATGTAATTTGTTTTAACACCGTCAGCAAAATATGGATCTTGTAAATCTTCAACAGCCAGTATGATGAACATCAGTGCTGCCACACCAAGCAAACCATTCACAAGAGTGATGAAATCAGCAATCCCCATCAGTCTAAAAGTTGATTTCATAATATCACCTAAACCATCCTGCTTTATCACGATATAGCCAACAAGCAAATAGGCGCTAGCACCATCTACACATCAATGTTTAGTCAATTTACTATCAAACTTTTATAAATCGTCAACCATTTTGTAAACACTCAATGCTTAATCCTAAATAGCAACGTACTGTGCCTAAAGCATGGCCAAGAGAGGAGTGGTGATGCTCATTGTTTTGATGCTTTTAACTCTGCCAAGCACACAAGGTGCAGCAACAGAAGGCGGTCAGGATGTTAATCCAGAAGGTGATGATGTCCCGTTTTTGGTTCTAGAGAGAGATTCTCCATCTGTCGATAAAGCCAAGTGGAGTTTGACTATTGAAATGAGTCAAGAAGCATATGACAACGGTACGACATTTGAGATGATAACTCAGGTTTGTACCAATGATGGAGTTTGTGATCCCCCAGTTATTATGGAAGCAGACATAAATGACCGCGTCCACACGATTTCCATTACCCCTCCAGCTGACCATACCTACGTAAATTGGCGAGTAAAAGCAACTGATGCTGAGGGAAATAATACTAATTATCCTCATGGTGATTGGTTCAAGACTTGGTCTTCATGTTGGTACAATGACGGCAATTGGGGTGGGGTTAATGCTCTAAACGATGGCTGTGATGTCGATGAAGAAGATGCACCGGGTTTCACTGCACTAGCAAGCATTGCGGCTCTAGGGCTTGGAATAATTGCGATCTCAAGACGAGAAAGTTACCAAAAATAGTATACTAATGGAATACTTAACACCACAATTATACTTACCCAATAAAGTGGTTTAACCCAATTCTTACCCTTCATCTTTTTATCGAGCTGGTCGCCAACAGACTCTAGCACATCTTCAATTAATTCTGATGGAACAATATCTACTGGCACGGATACAACCCTGTCTCTTATACACAT
>CAXHFO010000293.1:0-1707 GCA_964015895.1 uncultured Candidatus Poseidoniales archaeon | reverse complement strand
AGATTTTGATGCATGCACAATTAGAACAAGGTGCTCAAAATGTCCCAGGTCTTCCTGATGGAAGTGCAGGTACTGGAAGAGTGGCAATCGAGTCAACTGAAGATCTTAATCATGTTGAAAAGTTTACCTTCTTGGGTTATTCAGGCTCAAATCATAAACATGACAATATGTTGACATATGCTGGTAATGGAACTAGTGAAGAATTCTCTGCAATAGGGGACATGACTGACTTGGCTATTATGATAAATTATGATAACTCAAGAACGTTAGCAGAAATTTATAAAGATTCTATAGAAAGAAATGCTGGAGTTGTAATGATTTACAGTGAAGGTGTTGAGACTCCACCATTTCGCTCAGTTACCGTTCAAGAAGATGGAAAAACTGTTCCATTTCCTGAAGCATATGGTGGGGAGTATGCCGATTCTTTGATCCCGTTCATTTATATCTCTGAAAGTGTAGCTCTAACATTTCATGATTTCATTGAACAAGCAGCCGACGATGCAACTCTATTCGCATCACTAGATGGTTTTTGGGAAGGAAATAATGTCGGAACTCGAACAGTTCAAGTTGTTACTGGAGAATTAACTGGAACTGGCAATGGTGAGATATTAATTGGTGCTCACCATGATTCAGTTTACATCAGTCCAGGTGCAGTGGATAATGCGGTTGGAGTTGCTCAATTAATGGAAATCGCATCACAATTAAGTGATATGAAACTTGAATCGTCAGTCAAATTTGCAACTTGGGGTGGTGAAGAATTGGGTCTGCTTGGAAGTCAAGCATACATAGATGCCAATATTGAAGAAATGGAAAATTTAGATCTTTATATCAATCTTGATTCAACAAATTTGAATCCGGAAAAGGGGCTAGGAACTCTAGGGATTGATGCTTCAGATGAAGATTTGATTAAACCAATTTCGAAAATTTACAGTGATGTATTAGATGATGGCTGGGATGAATACTCAGCAACGGTGACCTTCTCGGAAAATGGCAATAGCGATCATCGTTCATTTAATCAAAAAGGTATCACAACAATTGGATTTTATGGTTGGCAATATGAAGAGTATCATCGTCAAAGCGATGTGGCAAATATAGTTCACCAAGATGGCCTTGGATTAACAACAGAAATAGTTCTACAAATCGTCGCGTCTCAAGGTGGGTACAATAGTGCTGATGAACCTTTGATTCAAATACAAGGCCTAGAAGGAGAATCATCATCATGGGTTTTCCCGTTTATATTAGCATTGATAGCCGGACTGGCAACTGGAATTGGCGGTCTAATTGTATTTATCTTGAAGGAGATTACCGCCGAACTGATGGCATTTATGTTGGCCATGGCTGCAGGGGTAATGCTACTCGTGTCAATTTTTGATTTGTGGTTTGAAAGAGGATTAGAATTCGGTTTTATCCCGATAACGATGTCATTTGGTGTGGGCGTTGGAATCGTTTATGCAGTTAGTTATTTCACTTCTCGAAATGAAGAAGAAGTAGAATTAACAAGAGAAAAGAAATTGTATAAATCTGGAATATTAACAGCCATCGCATTAGCCATCCATAATTTCCCTGAAGGATTAGCAATGGGCGTTGCAGTGCTTGATTCAGCACAGTATGGAGTAGTTCTAATGGCTGCTATTGCTTTACACAATATACCTGAAGGAATCGCAGTAGCAGCACCAATTCAAGCAGGCAATGGTGGGCGACTAAAGG
>CAXHFO010000292.1:0-1708 GCA_964015895.1 uncultured Candidatus Poseidoniales archaeon | reverse complement strand
CTGCATCAACTCTTAATCCAGAGAAGCTAACAGATCTATCACCCAATTGGTCAGCATTACCAGTAACGATTTTTACGTGAGATACATTCTTTACTGTATTATCAAAAGCATGTCTAAACCATTCACCAAACTCAAAATTATCGTGCGTATATTCATGTGAGGCGTAGCGTTCATAATATCCATACATGTAATTTGAATCGATTTGTTGCACCCACTGGGAACTATTGTTAGTCATTGTATAAACTTCAAGACCTGAATAGCCAACTGATTGACCACCTGGATGCCACATAACTAGCATGCTAATCCCATCAATATCTGTTGCCTCTTGTAATTCATATTCAAACTCAAATGCTGTTGACTCTCCAGTTCGATAACGGTAGGTGCATATGCCACCATTGATTACCAAATCCATTTCTGAATATGTGTCTCCTTCTCTATTCGGCTCATAAGCGCGCATTGCTGTTTCAGATGCGGTATAAAGTGGCACTGTAACTGGATAATTTACGCTCTCATCACACCAACGGTCTGGCATTTCATAATCATACCATTCATCATAATCATTCCACAGAAAAATATCAGATACAATAACAAAACCAAACATCAAAAAAATGATTACTGGAAATAAGACGAGCGTTCGTAAAACCCCATTTGAGTTGCCTGCTGGTACAACATTAAAATTCGGTGAGCCAGGGTCTTGATACTGAATTTTGCCTGCACTTCTACTAACATTGCCTGTTGGCAAGCCTAGTAAATTTGTCAATTTCGCCCTAATACCTCGACCTATACGGCTTTGTGAATATAATTCTCCGCCTGAAGCATCAACTATTCTAAAGTGGTAGTATGTTCTAGAATGCGTATCGCCATCTACTATGTGTGTAACAACCTCTTCCCAGTGTTGAATTTTATCACCTGCTTGTTTTTGATAAATGAAATCTACAGATTGCCCTTTGTACCAGACAAACGTCGAATCGTTGAGATAGTGGTCTATTTTTGTATGCATAGAAAAAGCAATTGCCAATCCAATGAATGAGAGGAAACCGGTGATTAGTAGTGGAAGAATTGCCCAGTTAATTAGTGAAATAAAAGCAAAAAAGAGTGCCCCTCCGCCAAAAATAATAGATGCTATATTTGGGAAATGGTGCGTTTCCTTAGGCCCTGATTGTTCTAATTGTTGAATATCTTTTGACCTCATTTCAACAATCCTTTGCGAGGTAGAAACTTCGTTATTTGGAGCGGTTTGTGACCAAATATTGTCTGAAGCGTTGGTTTTTTCGCTTGAGATGGATTCAGGAATGATTGACTCAAGGTAATCCATAGCCTGCCCTATATCGCCTCCTTGTTGGTGAATTATGTTGCCATCTAGCCAATGTTCAATCTCGGCTGTCTGGACATTCATCTGAAAAAATCTGTTTCCGGGAGCCAGTTCTATCATCCAATATTCTTTGGCTTTAAAAATTAAATTAATGGCTTGCTCGGACAAATCATTAGATCGTGCCAAGGGGAGTTCTGTTTTGTTGCCGTCTACATCAATCACCAGTGGGTTACTAAACAATACTGCATCAGAATGGGGTTTAGTTGCTTTATTTCCCACTGAAGATGGGTCTTGTTCAACTGATGGAAGAGGAGGGGTGGGGGTTTCTTCATCGCCGACTTTAGCATCCCAGAAATTAGTTGACATTGAAGCACCGCTGCGGAGTTAGGTTTTTTT
>CAXHFO010000291.1:0-1708 GCA_964015895.1 uncultured Candidatus Poseidoniales archaeon | reverse complement strand
CCTGTAACAAGTACTGTTTTTGATAAGACAGTAAAAAAGATACAACATCTTAGCAAAACTAGCAAAATAACTCCGACGTTTTTTGAGGTTACTTTTCTAGCGGCCATGATAACTGCTAGTGAACAAAATGTTGACTTTTTGATTCTAGAAACGGGATTGGGTGGTCGCTTAGATGCTACAAGATGCGCTCATGCTGATTTAGCGATATTGACTTCGATAACTAAGGAACACACGGACATATTAGGCGGCGACTTGAACCAAATAATAAGAGAAAAGGCTGCGATTGCTAGACCAGGTAAACCGATTATTGCCAGGGTAA
Organism: uncultured Candidatus Poseidoniales archaeon; assembly: GCA_964015895.1. GTDB lineage: Archaea > Thermoplasmatota > Poseidoniia > Poseidoniales > Poseidoniaceae > MGIIa-L1. Next base: position 1,389 of record CAXHFO010000291.1, on the reverse strand, counting down.
TGGGGACAAATAACTATCAAAGAACTGTTGAGGATGTGGCTCAACATTGCTATCAAGGTCTAATTGATGAAAAAAATCAACCTGCTAAATGCCATTTTATCGACATACCTGATGGAACAACCGCAAGGGAAGAAGGACATATTTTAGCTGAACGAGCACTTAGTATACTTGGTCAAAAGTCCATGTTAGAAGGTGTTGATGAGTTATTAAACTGGCCAGGAAGAATGCAGAGAATCAGTCTACCAAGTGGACATAATCTGATATTAGAAGCCGCACACAATCCGACTGGCCTTGAAAAAATAATTCCTGAATTAATCGACTTAATTAACACTGAATACAGCGCCGAGAAAACTTGTATTATATTTGGAACTTCACCACAACAAGATATGCCGGCAATGCTCGATGGAATAGCAACTATGTGTGATAAAATTGGTAATGTTGAATTAATTTTGACTAAACCGCACGGTGGTAGGTATCCTGGAGTTGAACCGCAAAGTCTGCTAAAATATCCTTGGTCAATTTTAGATATTCATCAATACCCTCATGTCAAACAAGCACTCGACATATTGTTAGAAAGGGAGCCAGAAAAATGTGGAACAATACTCTCAATCGGGTCATTGTATCTTCAGGGTAATATCTTGACTTATCTTGGGCTGGATGGCGATGACGAGCTGAGTTTAATTCCGAAGAACTCAAATGTAGTAGAGCATAGCAAAGGCGATTGAGATGACAAGTAAGTGGGATTTGCGATTTATTGGACTTGCACAACACATCTCAACATGGAGTAAAGATCCATCAACAAAAGTAGGCTGTGTCGTAGTAGGGGAAGACCGTGAAATAAGATCTACTGGTTTCAACGGTTTTCCAAGAGGTATTAACGACGATGAAGAAAGGCTGACTGACAGAGAGAAGAAATACCCTCTGATTTGTCACGCAGAAGAAAACGCCATAATGCATGCTGCTCGAATCGGTGTTTCTCTAAAAGACAGTACTGCTTACGTTACATGGCCACCGTGTTCTAGATGTGCAAGGTCACTCATACAAGCTGGAATAAGGGAAATTGTTTACCCTGAAACAGGAAAAATTCCAGAACGCTGGATAGAGGATTTTACCATATCTGACAGTATGCTTAACGAAGCGGGTGTGGCGGTTAGAACTATCAATTTAGAGTAAATTAACCGACTATTTCATTGATGTAATGCCCCTAGCCGTAGTTATGGGCAGGGTATATATTTCGTTATTATTGGCGATGCTTATCCTTCTCTCGGGATGTATTGACCCGCTAGACCCCTTAGACCGAAATAGTGACGAAGAATTGGATGATTCCAATCCGGAACCCGAGCCTGAACCAGAACCCGAGCCTGAACCGGAACCCGAGCCTGAACCCGA
>CAXHFO010000290.1:0-1709 GCA_964015895.1 uncultured Candidatus Poseidoniales archaeon | reverse complement strand
TATCTTGGATGATATGATGCTGAGCCAAAGAAGGAGGTGAATTCGGTTAAGCTGGTTCCATGCCAAGTTGACACAACAGGTACAGCATTACGTTTGGCCCATTTTAGAATTCCATTGGCGCCCATTGACTGACTATGGATCACGTCAATAGGTGTTGACTGGTGAACCTCACTAATTTTTTCCCGAGCAGCAGAATTCCACTTGCGACTGTAATATCCTGGTTTAGTACCTTCAAGATAGTGCGTCTCAATGCCATCATTATCCTCATGGCTAACTCCGTCTTTACGTCCAGTGGTAATCACCGTGACGCGATGGCCTGCCCCGGCAAATCCCTGGCATAAGTCCATAGTTTGTTTTTGCATGCCGCCAAGTGAATGTCCCAAAACAATTCGGGTCATTACCAGTATGTGCATATACAGCCTGAACGGTCCCTGTGACTTAATTGCTTCAATCATCTTCGGGCTTTTTGTCTTTGATGTACATAGTTACGGCTTTATCACCGCGGTCTAGTTCTCCAACTGTGACAAATCCATGACGTAGATGGAATCGATCTGAACCTTCATTAGACGGCTTTAGGCTAACTTCAGCGGTAACTGGGATGTTGTGCTGTGTTGCATAGTCAAACACTTGCTGATACAACAGAGTTCCAATGCCAGTATTTCTAGAATCTTTAGCAACCGCAATTCTGTCGACATAAATAAACTGGTCATAACGTTGGTTAAACCAAGCATAGTTTAGGCTGCCATACTCGGTGTTTGGCAGTAAGCAAAGCACGAATCCGGCGAGTTCCCCGTCTTGGTAAGCACCTATGCTTACCTCAGACAATTCAAGCAGAACAGCCATCTCGTTTTGTGTAACCTGCCCCGTTCCTGGTAATCCTTGTTCATTGATTTCCCACATCATTGGCACATCATTAGGGCTCAATGGTGCAGTGGTTATTGACATGACTGGGGCTTAGAACAAGCGGACTTAATACTATTGGACTTGGCTTTTCATATTGACTAGAAACGCTCAGATTGGCTGGATTGATTGCATCTAATTACAATAGTCCTGATTGTCCAGTTTATTTTACAAAACAGGCTCGCAGTACAACGTTTGGTGCTCGTGCCGGGATTCGAACCCGGGTCGACGGGATGAAAACCCGCAATGATGGACCTGGCTACACCACACGAGCGACAGCCCACCGACCAACCACCTGTTGATAACAATTCGCCTTAACAACGAGGAAAATTTACTCTGCAACTTGACTATTTGAGTCGCCGAGTTTGGACCACCATGACCACACTAAATAGCCAACCAGGCCGAAAGCAATCATCCCAATAGCAATGAGGATTTCATTATCTAGGAAGGCATTGATGGTATCGAGTGCTTTTTGGCCGTAAATACCGATGAGTAAGGCTTCAAGGCCGAATCTTAGGCCTCTACCAACTAATCCGGCGAGGATAAAAGAGCGCTTATCCATCTCCCCCATTCCGGCAACCCAACCAAATACTTTGTATGGAATTGGCGAAAATGCCGCAATGAATATTCCTACAGTACCGTATTTTGTCGTTAAAGCCTCTAGTTTCGTAACGTGCTTTTGCTTAGCAAAGCGGTCGAGTAATTGACGGCCCCAACGCTGGCCGATTAGATAACCAATGTAAGAGCCAGCAACTGAGGTTAGCGTTACTACTAGGAAATCTGTCTCTTATACACATCTGACGCTGCCG
>CAXHFO010000289.1:0-1725 GCA_964015895.1 uncultured Candidatus Poseidoniales archaeon | reverse complement strand
ACAGTCATTTCAGGCTCTGACTTTTCAACCGATGTTAATGCACTTTGCATCATAATAAAAACCATGCTAGATAACATGACCGTGATTGCTAATAATAAGACTGTGGCAATAACCGGGCTGACTGCTTCATCCTCACCACAGATGTCAGTCACCATGTAATCCCCTACACATCATCTAACTTGAAACAACCGGCGATAATCATCATTTGGAGGTTAAATAAATGACCGATTCTTGTTCTACAATTTCCTAGTTGTTGAATATTCTGCTACAGTTTGCAATAATGATTTAGCGCTTGATTCTGGGAATATTTCTAGATTATTTAAGGCTCTATCGAAATGATTCCTAATTAATATCTTGGTATAATTGAAACTATCTGACTTAGTTAATAAGGCAATTAACTCATCAAAAAGAGAATCGTCAAAATTATTGATAATATCTGCTAGTCTTTCCCTATCTTTTCCGTGTGATAGAGTTAATGAATGGATTAAAGGTAAAGTCATCTTACCTTCCATTACATCACAGCCCCTCGGCTTACCCATCATCTCATCACCAATCAAATCCAACAAATCATCAACTAATTGGTATGCTATACCTATTTCAACGCCAAAGTTCTCAAGGGCATCTAATTGCTGTTCTGTTGCTTTGGCAACAACTCCTGCACTTCTGCAACCTGATGAAAATGGACCTGCTGTTTTACCCTTAACTATGCTGATATAGTCTTCTGGGGAGGTTTTGAGATTTTGAATATGGTCAATTTGGGAAAATTCTGATACTGCGATACTAGAACAACAGTTTGCGATATTTGTCACTATATCTTGGTTATACTGGCCTCCTAAAGCATATCCTTGGACAAATAGCCAATCACCAGCAATTATAGCTTTAGACAATCCTGCTGTTTCATGGATTGTAGGGACTCCTCGTCTGTGAGTTGCACCATCGTTGATATCATCGTGGACAAGAGTTGCGGTATGAAGGAATTCAAAGGCCATTGCAAGTGGCATTATTTCACTCAAATCATTGCCTCCAGCAATTTGATAGGATAAGCACATCATTATTGGTCTCAAACGTTTTCCACCGGCAAGTAGTACCTTACCAGATAATTCGACAACTTCACCTGAATCTATCCTTGAGGCTATCATCTCCTCTAAGGAATCATCAATTTTTTGACGTAGGGAACTTAGAGTTGCTTCAACACCTTGGGGAACCTGCGTCATATTACACCCACATAGGGTGCCCTTCTTAACCAATGGTCTACGCCCATAGGGTGTTCGGAGTAATCTGAGCCGAGGTGAAATGATGGAGGAAAAGCCAAGATTAGAAGTCTTAACTACTCCATCAAATTTCGATGGTGTGCGTCTCCAAACCGAAAAAGCCATCGAGAAAAACCGAGACTTTTTTAATTTCAAAATGTCTCAAGTACCGCACATGGAAGTTGCTATTGAATCATTGAAAAAAGGTACAGGCGATCTGTTAGCAATGAGTGTTAAAGATTGGAAAAAATTTGATGTTGAAGGACTAAAAATATCTGCTTTCTTACCAAGAAGGGAGCCTACATGGGTATTGGTATCTGATGACAAACCTGAATATCTACCATTTAATGCTGTAGTAATATGTGATAACCAATTAATTATTAGACAATTAAAAAGGATGCGAGAAGACATAAATGTCCAGACATCGGCCTGTCTCTTATACACATCTCCGAGCCCACGAGACCGCTGATAATCT
>CAXHFO010000288.1:0-1731 GCA_964015895.1 uncultured Candidatus Poseidoniales archaeon | reverse complement strand
GAAATTGACTTTTCCATTCGCGGCCTAATTGATGATTCATCACCATGTCCAATCGATAAAAAATGTTCAATTACAATCTCGCTATGCTTAGACATTGCTTCAAGATGACTCTCTAAATATTCAGTGATTACCTTTTCATCGGTTAAGTCGGTTGATAAAGAACCGTTTATCGGGGTTCTAGACAACCAGTTATCTAGTAAATCACAAAGAGATGGGGAGTTGATTCTTGCTTGAAAATCAACCAAGACATCTTTCGATATTTTACCCTCTTTAGCCAACCTTTCCATATGTTTTACAGGATCCATTCCCGCTTCTCTCTGTTGCTGTTCTAATCCAAGAATTGTTTCAATTTGCCGCAATTGCCATGATTCAAAACCTGAGGATGTACCCAGTCGGTCACGGAAGGAAAGGAAGTCTTGCGGAGTTAAAGTCTCCATAACTTTCCATTGTTGTGACATTAGGTTAAACACCGATGATACACGCTTCAAGTGATGTACTATTTTTGGCATTGAACCTTCTTCTATGTGCTCCTTATTCATTAAATCATGAACTTCTTTTAATTCAGATAACACTAATTTAAACCATAATTCAAAAGCTTGGTGGACTATTATGAAATGAAGTTCATCATTACATGGCTTTGGCGAGTAACCAAGTGGCCCTTCCTGAAGAGATAATATATCATCTAGCCTTAGATAATTGCCATAAGTCATTCTGTTGGTGTTTTCTTGGCCACTCATGCTATACGCATCTTAACTAAAGACTTGAACTTTGACCGTGAAATTTGAAAATCATAACCATAATAGAAAATCTTCAGGTATGCAAATTTTCTCTAAAACCAACAAAAGAATGCATAATACTCATAGAGGTAATACTTGACCCCTTGACATGGGCGTAGACAGTGACACACTCGCAAGTTGGCTTGCGGACTACGACCTAGATAATCTCACAATTGGAGTGGTTGCCTCTCACTCCTCATTGCAAATACTTCACGGAGCAAGAAAAGAAGGATTCAAAACACTAGGAATCGCAGTGGGAGAGAATCGAAGAAAGTTCTACCAAGCATTCCCTGGGGCAGACCCTGATGAGTGGCTGATGTTAGAAGATTATCGAGAAATGTTAGACTATGCAGAATGGTTCAGAAAGAGAAACGTCATAATAATTCCACATGGATCATTGGTAGAATATCTGGGTTCGACAAACTTTAGAAATCTTCAAGTTCCAACATTTGGTAATCGAGGTATATTGCACTGGGAAAGCAGTAGACAAAGGCAACGGCAGTGGCTTGAAGCAGCGGGCTGTGAAATGCCTCAAGTTCTTGAAGACCCACATGACATTGACGGACCGGTGATTGTCAAATATGCTGGAGCAAAGGGTGGCAGAGGTTATTTTATTGCTAGAGATTATCGCGATTTTAGAAGAAACGTCGACATCGAAGAGGAATTTACCATCCAAGAATATGTCTTAGGATGCAGATATTACTTGCACTTCTTCTTTGACCCTATCGCAACTGATGGTTATCAAGTTCAAGGAAAAGGAAGTATGGCTGGTAAAAACCTAGGACGATTAGAATTGTTGTCAATGGATAGAAGAGATGAATCAAATGTTGATGAATTTTACAAACTAGGTTCACTAAGAGATTTAAGAGAAATGTCCCTTGAGCCTTCGTTCGTTGTCACTGGAAACCAACCCCTGTCTCTTATACACATCTGACGCTGCCGACGAAGGTTCGAG
>CAXHFO010000287.1:0-1735 GCA_964015895.1 uncultured Candidatus Poseidoniales archaeon | reverse complement strand
TCCCAGTTAGAAATGCGTCTAATATCCTCAGCAGTTGCTTCAAACAATCCACCATCAACCAGTGGCGCATCGCCAAGTACCGAGGCGCCAAACTGTGCTAAACTGGTCAAGTCACTTTGTGTAACTGGGGAATTAAGTTGGAAGATTACCGGTAATATTTCATCATACTCAGACTGGTATAATTCTTCGCGCAAATCATCGTTCATGTTCTCGTAAGTACCGATTGGATTACTGGTGTCTGCTAGTGGAGCAGCAGTTGCGCCAACCATCAAAAGTTGCAGTGCAAATGCCAGTAAAATAGCCATAGTTCGGTTGGTACCCATATTACGCCCTACTTGCCATCATTCAAATGTCTTATTCTTCATTGCTTACCGGGGCAGGCTGTGGTAGGCCATCTTCTTTGACGGTGTTTAACACTACGTGGGTAAACGACCTAGTTACCCCTTCTAGAGTAAACACGGTTTTGGTTAAGTCATCTAAATCAGCCCGGTTCTTGACTCTGGCTAAGACATAGGAATCCCAGTCTCCCGTCACGTCATAGACCGAAAATACTCGAGGGTCAGCGGCGATTTTTTGTTGAACATCAATCATGCGCCCTTTGGCAATCCGTAGTCCGGCCATAATGGTCATTGACCAGCCGACTTTTTCTGGGTCAATAACGACGCTGTAGCCATTGATGATACCCATTTCTTCCATTCGTCGAATACGGTTGGTAATGGTGCCTTGAGCGACCCCAACATCACGTGAGAGTTTCCTTTGACTAGCCCGGGCATCTTCTAGTAGGGCGCTTAAGATTGCTCTGTCAACATCGTCTAAATCCATGCCATCAACGATGTTGCCTAGGGGTACTGAACTTGAAACTTGTCTTACTGTTCATCAGATAAAATTGAAGGGATTGACAAAAATTGCGTCCATACGCCAAGTTCCTCAACCTCTAAGCGAATATTTAGTCGACAGTCACTAGCATCTAGTTGCTTGAATTTCAGTTCAACCTTCACGCTTTGATTTGGCTCGATAAATCGACTTTTGAAGCGCGAAGACATTTTCCACGGCACCTCAGCTTCACAGGATTTAATTTCCATTTTCTGATTTTTAGTAGTGAATTCAACCACCAAACAATTGTCCTTCTCACGGTGCCAGTAACCGGTGATAATTGGCATTCCGTGTTCTTCTTTGTACATGTTTCCTAGTATCGTTGAGATGATGATTACTGCAAACGCGATGACCAGTATTGGGACTAGAAAATCGTCAACCTCGACACTACCTGTTTGGGTTTCAAGTCTAACTTGATGGAGACTGAGCAGTCTTGTGTTATTGTCTTGTTCAGTACCACCAAATAAGGCAAATGTTACTTGCCAATCATACGGGTGTTGGTCAATATCAACACCGGCTGCAGATAGATGTGATTCTGCTAAGATCCAAGTTGTTGAGGTGGTATTATTGGCTTGATTACTAAAGCCAATTTCAGGTTTCATTTCATAGACTAGATTAGCAACTTGTCTGCCGTGGACATCAATAGCAGTATCTTTGGTCAGGAAAATATACATTATTGTTGAGTCAGTTAAATTGAAATTTGGCGTCATGTCAACTGGCATTTCAATTCGATAACCTTCAAGTTCGCTAATTAAGTACAAATCCCCAGTTAGTTCGACGATTGGTAAACCCTCATTTTGCTGGTTGATATTGGCCACAGAATTGTCCTGTGTGACATTTAGCCCCAACTCTCCAGCACGCG
>CAXHFO010000286.1:0-1741 GCA_964015895.1 uncultured Candidatus Poseidoniales archaeon | reverse complement strand
CCGTCTGAATCATACCATTCGGTTGGGTCAGTAGGGAATTCATCTGATGCATCCTCATACGAGTCTCCATCCGTATCTAAGCAACCGTATTTTTCGATAATCATGCCATCTATTCTTACTTCCTTGCTAGAATTACCTGGGACTAATGGACATGAATCTGGATTATTAGCCGGGCTAGGATTGTCTCCAAACCCATCACCGTCAACGTCCTTCCATTGAGTGCCGTCAGATGGTAAAGCATCAGCGCCATCTTCTATTGACCATTGGTCATCAGGATCCGAAAAGTAATCTAAATCACTATCAATACATCCAAATCGATCTTCAGTGGAAAATCCGGCCACATCTGGACAAGAATCCGGTAGTACACCATCACTATTATCCCCGTAACCGTCTGAATCTGTATCATTCCATTGCGACGGCTCGGATACAAATTTATCACCCATTAACCCATTTGAATTATCACCATAGCCATCACCATCTGAATCTATCCATTGCTCAGAATTTAATGGAAAAGCATCGCCTTGTTGCCCTTCAGGATTATCCCCATAACCGTCACCATCAGAATCCAAATATTGTTCATCATTTTGCGGAAACATATCAGGGTTATTACCAGTCAAATTATCACCATAGCCATCACCGTCTGAATCAATGTATTGTGTTGGGTCGATAGGGAATTGGTCGGATGAATCACTATATCCATCCTCATCACCGTCTATATCATAATACATTATTTTCCCTCTATTGTCTCCATTGAATAGAATTGACATTTGACCTGTGGGTTCCTTTAGAGCAAATAATGAATCAATTGGTGTTTGAAAACTATCAATCACAGAGTAAGTGGATTTGTCTATGAAATAGACATTATTATCACCATCAAAAACTGCGTATAAAGAATTATCAAAGGATTGGATATTTGATATTTGACTGGAACTTATATCCAATAATGTATGAGACCATGAGTTGTTAACATCATAAATATGCAACTTACCGGCTCCAGACCCTGCCATCAATATACCGTCATTTGTTTCATATAGCGTAGTAATATAGGTGTTAGGCTCGCTGTACCTCGATACTAGATTTCCTATATCATCATACACATGGACTTTGGCATCAAAACCACCAAAAACTAAATTGCCATTATCTAGAATCTCAAAACACAAAAACCCTGAAGTTATACTACCCGTTTGTTGGTTAGTGGGAACTCCGTTCGAATACTCCTTAGCCCTTCTAAGCCCGCTATTATATGCCACCCAAAGGTCGCCATCTTGATCCCAGTCGATTGAATCGGGAATTGAAGACAGGGTAGTATTCATTTCAATGTCTTTATCATCTAAACTAAATGTCAAAAATCCTGATTCATGAATTATTGCCAATAATTTTTCGCCTGGGTCTAATTTAGCATAACTTGACGTTAAATCAAGATTAAACGACCATAATGGGGTTAATACTCCTTGAGTATGACTATTTACAGAAATTTCTCCAACTGAATTGAGTAGCAATACAGTATTATCCTCCAAAACATGGATGAAAACAAATTCTTCTTTGCCTTCAAAAGTAACGCCGGTTTCAACTAAATTATTTGTGGCTGAGGCAAGTGGGGAGGCGATGATGAAGGATGATAATAAGGTCAAACAAAGAAAAGCCGCTCTCCCCTTCATAGTTGTGCCAACTCATTACAGGATATGAAAACAGCGTTTACTTGACACGGCGTGATTAATCACTCATCAGAATCAGTACTTTC
>CAXHFO010000285.1:0-1747 GCA_964015895.1 uncultured Candidatus Poseidoniales archaeon | reverse complement strand
CGCATGAAGAACGTCGTACAATACGCCGTGCTAGCATGCGCGCAGATCGTTTCATACCAGTCATTTACAGTAGCACAGAAGAAATCCTGCAATGTGCAAAGCAGCACAAATTGACGATTATCTCTGCTGAAGATGTTGGCGATAGAGCGCCGTGGGATGTCGACATGTCCAACGACGTTCTGCTTGTAGTCGGTGCTGAACGTGAAGGAGTTAGCCAAGCAACCCTAGATGCCTCTGATTACATCGTTAGGTTGCCCATGGACGGATTTGTTCCATCTTACAACTTACAAGTTGCAGTCAGCGTACTTACCGTCGAGGCGCTTAAGCAAAGGATTGCTTGAATAATCAATTTCCAATCGCTAAGAGGTTGGCCAAACCTCTTTTATCTTGCTTGATAAGACGCCAGTCCATGCTCAGGGGGAAAAGCAAGCGGCTTCCTTTTCCCAAAGCCTTTGCAATAGTTATGATATTGCTATTTCTCGTGCCGGGTTGTTTGGATTTTGGCAGCGACGACGATGCAACCTCTTCGGCTAGTGACGGGCCAATAACTATCGAAGTATGGCATACCTTTGCTGCTGAAAGTAAGGAGGAAGTGGCTTTCACTAATGCGGTTCGAGATTTTGAAATAGCCCACCCAAATATTACTGTTGAGATTACTCTAGTGCCGTTTGGTAATGCTGACCAATTGTTCATGACTGCAGCCCAAGGCGGTGAAGCACCCGATTTAATGCGACTTTCTAGTGACCAACTTGGGGCGATTGGCGAGGTTCGGGTTGACGGTTATCCATTACTCGAGGACCTTCGCCCACACCTAACTCCGCAAGATAGAGCTCAATTTGAACCAAGAGCGCTTGACTCAATGCGCTACGGCGAGGAATTGTATGGTATTCCAGCAAGCCAAGATTGTCTTTCATTGATTTACAATAAAGCATTATTTGATGCCGAAGGACTAGATTATCCTGACGAAAATTGGACAGAACAAGACCTTCTAGCAGCCGCTCAACAACTAACTCAACAAGATGTGCAAGGTCTTGCTTTGCCGATAAAAACCGCATATTGGTGGTTTCCAATCCAGGAAGGGTTTGGCGGCAGTTTGTTTGATGAGCAAGGCAATCCAACACTTGATTCAAACGGCTCTAGTGAAGCGATGAGATGGATGCTTGATTTGGAATTGACCGAAGAAGTAGTCGCTACTGGGACACAAATTGAAGGGATGAAAAATCAATTTATTACCTCTAAAGCAGCAATGATCGTTGACGGCCCGTGGAATTGGGCAACCTATGAAGACAGCCGGCTAAATATTGGCCAAACTTTGTTGCCAACAGTTTCTGAGTCAGGACAAAGAATGTCCCCCCTTGTCACTTACAAAGGCTGGACAGTAAGCAAACAAAGCGCCCACAAGGTAGCAGCAACCGAGCTAGCTCTTTGGTTGTCATCACAATCAGTTCAGCAAGAATTCGCCTTGGAAACCTACACTATGCCAACGCACGTTGCGCTTGACACGGACCCAGCAATCACCAATGACGAAGTAATTTCTGGGTTTTTAGAACAAACCAAACTAGCCACCCCTGCACCAACAACTCGGGCTATGTCACTGATATACGGCCCACTTTCTACTGCCTTTGAACAAGCATATACTGGCATAGCGAGTACTTCTGATGCGTTGAGTGATGCTAATGATGAATTGATTTCCTTGATTGATAATCTGCAACGTGCAGATCCGGTAGAACCAAATTTGGGATATCGA
>CAXHFO010000284.1:0-1804 GCA_964015895.1 uncultured Candidatus Poseidoniales archaeon | reverse complement strand
CAGCGTCAGATGTGTATAAGAGACAGTCCCAATCCAGTTCAGATAATTTCCTATCATCAACCCATAATTCTGTTGGGGTGGATAATCTTGGTAATGAAAATAGGTCAATGTATCGTTTTTCTAACAGTTTCAGCAGCCAAACAGATATGATTGAAAGTGCTGAATTAATGCTCACCTGTGATGTTGTTTACCAAAAAAATACCGGAGTGATTCCAAAATTGTACCCAGCAACGATTGTTTCTAATATCGCACCTTCTGAAGTGTCATGGGATGAAATTGCAGATGAAATTTCTTGGCAACAACCAGGTGCAGACGGACAGAGTGATAGAACTGCTTGGGAGACACCTTCACAATCCCAACTGATATCCGGAGCGACCTACGAATTTAGCTTCAACGTGACAAAGTTGGCACAAACGAGTCTAGATCTAGGTAGAACAAAATTCGATATCCTCGTATCTGGAATTGGTGGACTTGTTAACTGTGCTAAGCAGAGTAACACGACCTCCGCCTATCACCCTGTTTTGAGCATAACTCATACTTCAGGTGTTCATGGCAACGGTGGTTCAGTTAATGCAAACTTTGCACAAGATGGCATGCCATTGATGACAGATTCATTCATTTCCGTAGCAGATGTGAATCCTGAAATAGGCTATGAACAGTTAGTTGGAAGTGGAGTTGAGTTTCAATTTTCTAATTCAGTAGATTTTAGAGATATTGCAGACCTGAACTGGATTTATTCCACTATGAGTAGTGCATTCACATCCACAGGGGCATCAGGTGATTATACCATTCCCACAAATGATGCTTTTCCATTAGGTTCTATTATTCATTACAGGTATCGTTGTTTTGATTCTACATCTAAGTTATCTGATTGGTCTGCTGGTAATTTTCTGTTACCATCTTATTCAATAACCAATAACAATGATGGTACTGCTACCCTACTTTTGACGAATGATGATTTCACTCTGGAAGATTCTAACTTGATAGAAGACACATATGTAGATTACTCTAATCCAACTACTAACTATGGTCAAGATGCGTATCTATCTATCGATACCTCCGCTAATTCAAAATCAATCATTCATCTTAAGGTAAACATGCATTTGCTTGGATTGCCGGATAACTCTACGATTTTAGATGCAAAACTTGATCTCCAAAGAAATTCAAATTCTATCTCCTCGACTAATCTGTCAATACATCAAAACACAGAGCAATCATGGAATGAAGATACAATTACCTGGAATTATGGCTCTATCGGAACTCCATGGCAAAATGGCGGCATAGACGGCATCCTGTCTTCGCAAGATTCGGAAATTAATTCAACAAAAACGGACAATATTTTTACCTTTGACATAGTTGATTCTATTCAAGATGCATTATTAAATTTAGATTCCTATGGAGTCCAGTATTCTATCATAGGCTATGCACCAAATCAGGCGTTATCAAGCACAGGGGAAACAATAACTTTTGCTGCGTCAAACTATCAAAATCAAAATGGTCAATTGTCAAAACCGACATTGAATATTACCTATTCTTGGTCGGCCAATTCATCGGCAATTGTGCCGGGGTTGATTTCACCGGTAAATGGTGAACCTGTTTGGAATAATTCTAATGGCAACATTTCGGGAAATACTACTCCAAACCTTCTGTGGAATTCACAAGATAACTCTCCTCAAAATACTATATTCCAATTATCAACCGACCAATACTTCAGAACCATAATCGCTGAATCTGACACAAGGGGGCAGTCTCAACCTTCTAGTTCTGGAAATTGGGCGACCAGTCTTACTGACTCATTAAGTAA
>CAXHFO010000283.1:0-1818 GCA_964015895.1 uncultured Candidatus Poseidoniales archaeon | reverse complement strand
TGGTGATGAGTGAAGATGGCGATGCATCAGCCGAACTTACCAAGGCAGAAACTGAATATGGTTGGATGGTAAATACTGGCTCAGCAAAGTTTGATGGTTTGCATGGCCAGGATGCTATCACCGCAGTAATTGATGAATTGGTGGAACATGGTAAAGGAGAAAGAAAACTAAATTGGAAAATTCGTCCCTGGTTAATCTCAAGACAAAGATATTGGGGCACTCCAATACCAATAATTCACTGCGATGAGTGTGGTGCAGTTCCCGTGCCTGAGGAAGATTTGCCGGTTGAGCTACCACGAGACATTGTGTTCGGTAAAGGCAATCCTCTTGAGACCTCGGAGGAATTTATGCAAGTAAAATGCCCAAAATGTAGCAAAGATGCACGTAGAGAAACTGATACTATGGATACCTTTGTCGATTCTTCATGGTATTTCTTGAGGTATACTGACGCAACAAATAATGATGAATGTTTTTCAGAAGAAGCTGCCAATAACTGGATGAATGTCGATTTTTATTGTGGTGGCATCGAACATGCCCAAATGCACCTAATCTACGCACGGTTTTGGACCAAGGCGCTAAGAGATTTAGGCCTTCACTCTGTAGATGAGCCCTTCAATGAATTACTATGTCAAGGCATGGTTAACAAAGCAGCACCGTGGTGTGAATCTTGCGCAATTACCCTCAATGTCGATCATATTGGTATGCCTTGTCCGCAATGTGGCGATGCCTTATCGATGAGATCTGCTAAAATGAGTAAATCGCTGGGCAATACTGTATCTCCTGAAGATATGATTGAACGATTTGGAGCAGATACTGTCAGACTGTTTATTCTATTTGCCGCTAATCCAACAGCCGGCATGGATTGGTCGGATACGGCATTAGAAGCAAATCACCGAGTAATGTTACAGTTACAAACTATTCCTGAAACAATACTAAATTGGGGCGATGACAAATCTACGATAGACAACTGGCTGACTGCTAGGTTAAAGCAAAGAGTTCGTGAATTTAAACAAGCTATGGCGACTTACGATTTGCGCAGAGCCGTGGAAATATCTCATTATGAATTAATCAAGGATGTCAATTGGTATGTTCGCCGTGGAGGCAATAATGTTGAGGTAGGAAAAAGCCTTATGGAGAGTTGGACTTATCTAATTTCAGTTTCTACTCCCCATCTTGCAGAAGAATGGGGTAAATGTCTAGAATTTACCAAATTGGTTTCCGCATCTGAAATGCCAAGTATTCCAGATCTAGAATTAGATGAAGAACTCATTCTAGACAAGGAATTTATCATGAGGGGGGTCCTTGAAAGTGCACGGAAAGTAAAATCAATTGCGGAACGACATCTTGACGGGCCAGCCAGAGTTTTGACCTTAGTGACTGCTCCAGATTGGAAACAGAAATTATCGGTAAATGCAATAAATTTCATCGCTGATGGCGGTAATATTAGAAATTTCATTCAAGAGATAAAACAGATGAGTTTTGTTAACGAGGAAAACATGGGCGAAATCTTGCAGTATTGGAACAAAAGAATGTTGTCACAAGTTTTCAAATGGGATGATAAAGCAAAATTACTAATCCTGCAAAATATCGACGAAGTAGAAATTTTGAGTTCAAGAGCTCAATTCTTTGCTAAAGAGTTGGGACTAGAAGAAATCAAGGTCGTTAAGACAGAAGACTATGACCTTGGTGATGGGCGAGAAAAGTCTGCTTTACCACTTAGCCCGGGCATCATTTTTGCTTGAGGTAAGTATCATGACCAATCCTGATTTGATACCTGTCTCTTATACACATCTGACGCTGCCGACGAAGGTTCGAGTG
>CAXHFO010000282.1:0-1821 GCA_964015895.1 uncultured Candidatus Poseidoniales archaeon | reverse complement strand
CCATCAATAAGTAACATATGCGGCACGGTAAGGGCAGCTAGTCCAATGAAAGTAATGCGCATAACAGTTGGGCCAGGGTCAGCAAAATCAGCCAACATCCAGAAGGCGATTCCTGCAGCAATCCAACTTGCTGTGGTAAACAAAATCGCCTGATTTTTGATATTAGAAAAATCAACAGTGGCTTTGATTGTCGATAAAATTCGCTTAAAGTGGCGTGCTGAGTGAACTAGACAGAAGTATATCGCAAAGCCAAGCAGCGGGGGAACCAGAGCATACACGATTCCCAGTATCAGTAACTCCAAGGTCGTAGCAGACCATTTGACATCTTTTGCTGCTTGACTTACACAAGCAATAATGGCAACAATTACTGCCACAGTTAACACATTGATGGCTAGCCAAACCATCGCGGTATCTTGGTTAATTAGATAGTAAAATATCTCATCTGCTTCACTGCGATGAAATTGACTAATGCCAACGATTGCTAGACCACCATGGGCTAAAGTTTCAGCAAAACGTAGTATTCCTTCACCATGTCTAGCATCACCAGCGCCAAAATGCAACATACTAATGGTTAGAAAAACGATTAAACTTAGCGATGGAGCAATAATCCAAGCACCAACAACCAGTCCGGCTAATCCAACATAGATAATCACAAATCTAGCCATGGTTGAGAATTTATCAACTAGACCCAAATGCATGGCAACAGCACCATCTAGCGCTCCATGTGGCAAACCAATCAATACAATGCCGGCTAGACCGATTAAATTCCACACACCTAGGTCTAATAATCCAGATACTAGGTCCATTAGGCCACCACCGCAGTGCTAACTTTCTTGCGGGTAAAAGCACGCTTAGTTAGTGCTTTGAGAAACGGTATTTTTGGCATTGAAAAAATAACTTTCAAGCGAATCCACCAACCAGCATCACCACTTAAAAATTTGACAAACTGGTCACCAGTAAGCGTTCTGGCCATACTTGAAAACAGCTTTGGGCCGTGCTGTGGCCAGTGTTTTAGCACTGTCAGTAACACCGAATCCATCCACAGATCTAGTCGCTTGTGAGGATTGGTGAAGGTAAGTTCTTTGCCGGCATTAACTCGCTCAATTGCTGAATTAATTTGTCGCTGAATAAACAAAAAAGCATAGCCGCTAGCCGGTCTAGTTGCTCCACCATTAGCCCCTAAGCCAGGGATATTAACGTCATGAGGGGCTAATTTACCAAGGGGAATCACGCCATTTTCACGGTGAGTAATTTCATATTCTTCCACATCGTAAAACTTGGCTAAATAATTATCAATAGTCGAAAGGTAAAACTGCTCATCGGCTAGATTAGTGGAAAAAATAGTTGATTCAACCAAGGCTTCAGTGGTTGAATATGGCAGTAAATAGATGAAATGCATACCCTTTGATTGGTCGACTCTAAAGTCCATCAGTATCGCGGTATTCGCGTCAAAAACCGGAGTATTAGTTTTGATTTCTAAACCGTGAAAATGTTGGAGGATACACTCATCAGGAACTACTGGTGGTCTAGTGTCAAATACTGTTGAATTATCCTCCATCTGCCAATCTTCTTGATCGATAATCTTTACCCCAGATGATTGTGCTAGACTTTGACAATGTGCAGTCCAATCACTTCGTTTAATGGCATTATAGGGCATTGATGTTGAGGACATTATGGTATGTTTCTTTGGAGTAATAACCGCCCACTGGTGCCAAGTGCCTTTCGCTAACTTTATGGCGTCTTCAAGAGTTTCATCACTCCAAAACCCCCACACATGGTCTTTGGCTTTTGGTGCATCATTTGGTCTAATCAATGTGAGGT
>CAXHFO010000281.1:0-1856 GCA_964015895.1 uncultured Candidatus Poseidoniales archaeon | reverse complement strand
GAAAAACAACTTGAAGCAGATTCTGATATGCCTACAGTTCCAGAACCTTTGCCGCCACCAAGTAGCCTAGGAGGTTTGTTGAATTATACAGAAGACGATGATGAAAACGAAGATGCTTCGATATCAAGTCTAGCAGATAGGGCTAGTGAACTTACCGAGGACATAGCAGAACGGCAAGAATTAGTTGAGGCAATAGAAGCGATTAATCAGGAATTAGAAAAAGAGGAAAACTTGGAAATTCAAGAATAATTTTGAGGTGAGTGCTTGTCAACGAAACAATCGGTATTGGATAAATGGTTCCTGAGGCAGGATATCATTAATCAGTTACTTGAATCTGGGGAAGAATCAGAAGACGCACTAAAGTTTGCTGAGCGAATTATGCCAGTAGTTGAGGCAGAAGAGTCTGAATACCAATCACTGGATGACCCATTTGACCGATCTGTGGCATTGGTGCTATCTTTGGTTAAAGATCAAGAACTAAATCCATGGAATATTGATCTTTCTACTTTCTTGAAGGTATTTACTAAGCGGGTAAGGTCGGAATCAGATAAGCTGAATCTACCTGCCTGTGGACGTTTAATTAGAATGGCTTGGGAAGTATTGAATCAGCAAGCAATCGTGCTATTCGACAGGGTACAAAACATGGACCAAGAAGATGATTGGGAAGATGAAATTGATTTCGGCTGGGAGTCGGATTACGATGACCAAGATTATCTTTTTACTACTTCAATTCTAGAGGGTGATGTAGAACAATTACTACCTTCATTATTTGATGAAAGAATCCGTAGAGATGAAGGCCGACCAGTGACTCTAGGTGAGCTACTATCTGCTTTCAAAGATGCTGCTGAGGATGCTGAAGAATTAAAAATTAGAGAAGAAAATAGAATCGCCCATCAAGCTGAATTAGGTGATTATCTAAACAATATCGGTAGCAGGATGCATAATGAAGACTTGGAAGGAGATATCTATAGATGCTGGACTGCTCTAAGAAATGCTTGCCAAAAATCGGGCTCCTCAAAGGTGAAAGTTATTCAAGTAATGGCTGAATTGAATGATATCTTGCTGGCTGAAAATGGCTATATTGAACAAGGCTATCAAGAAGAGTCCAAAGTGGCATCATTTATTGCCAGCCTGTTTTTGACTCATCGAGGATTTGCTCTAATCAGTCAAAATGAAGTGCCATATGGTGATATTATGTTAGAAGACTTATGGCCAGGTGTGACGGAATTTGAAGACATCAAGGGACTTATAGAAGATAACAAGGAAATTCAAAGTAACTCTTCGAATAATGAAGAGACTGGTTCAGTACAATTTGCCAAACGTCGTGCTGAAAAATTGCGAGCAAAAGAAGAGAAAGCAAGGAAACAATTAGAGCAAGAGCAGATACAATCACCAGTTGAGACTGATTTGCCTGAGCATGATTGGTTGGTAGAGTAAGGATTTGGTTACATGTCGGAAATACAACTTGATACATTACTTGAAGCAACATTATTTGGTGCTGGAAGGTCTATGACAGTTTCTGAATTGTGTCAGTCATTAGGCTATGATGAGGAAGAGATGTTAGATTGCTTATTCTCACTACGTTCTACGCTCAAAAGACGCCGTGGAGGCGCTCTACAAATCGCTGAAGTAGGTGATCGGTGGGCCATAGAAGTTAAGCCAGAAATCGCCAGTCATTTGCCTAAGGGTGCTAAGACTGAATTGCCAAAGAAATTACTCAAAGCAGCATCTCTTATCGCTTACCATCAGCCAATGTCACAATCAAGGCTAGTTGAATTATTAGGTCAGAAGGCATATGATTACGTTAGGGAATTAGCACAATACGGTATGATTGACCGTCGTAAGGACGGTAATAC
>CAXHFO010000280.1:0-1857 GCA_964015895.1 uncultured Candidatus Poseidoniales archaeon | reverse complement strand
CGGCAGCGTCAGATGTGTATAAGAGACAGACTCATGGTTAATTCTTTTACCGGCAATTATCTTGCATGGAATTATCTTAGATTTTGGCTGGATTAGATATTCGACTCCTTGGCTTGCGCTAGCTTGTGTAGGCATTCCGTGTGCTGTACACTTTATTGTTAATTCTGTTAATCAATCTACAAGCTCGGGAGTCGTTGTTTCAATATTGTTTATTTTCATTTTAATTGCCCCATTTATTCAACTTACTAAAGATGTACAAGATATAAAAAGCATGAATGAATCTTGGACAAAGAGATATGATGAATACCTTAGATTGCACATTGAGGCTGGCGAATATCTACCCTATGATGCGATAGTGCTAACTTCATTTGACATAACATTCGCCCTTTATGCAAGCACTGAGACATACCCGTATTTAGAACCAAACAATACAATAAATCATGCTATTGAAAGGTTTGATGCCAGCCACATATATACGGATTCATACTTACATAGATACGATATTGATGTTAATTACACATATCTTTATGGCTCGCCAATCGAACCTGAAAAAAGCTTCCATTCAGAATATAACACAGGTTTCTTATGGACTGTAAATGAGTCAAAAATGGAAAATGTATCATTGTGGTATGAAGTACCATTGATCATAAATGGGCCGGGATCATCATACGGCAATTTTGCTTTACTGGAGGCTAATGCTACTTTGTCCAGCCACCCAAGCGCTGATATTTATCGAATCATCGAATTAAATAATTCCCAAGAACTGGTTGGTATTTTCGATGTTTTATCAACGGGTGTTGAAGATAATCGAATAATTTGCTCCTCAGTCGCTTCATGTGAACAATTCAACCGAGAGGACAATATGGAATCTATCTGGGCTGTTTGGGTAGTCTAGTAATTATGAGTATATCCGCCCAATTGAAATGTGTACCGCAACACGGATGGACATGCACGCCAAAGACCAGCGCATGGTATGGATCGATTTGGAAATGACTGGACTAGACGAAAAAACGGAATCAATCATTGAAATCGCTACGGTAATTACTGATGGTGAATTGAATATCTTAGCCCAAGGACCAAACCTTGCCGTTAGCGTTTCTGAGGAATTAATTGCCGGAATGGATGAATGGAATACCACTCATCACCACCGAAGTGGACTGGTTGATAGAATAAGAAATAATGGCGTAACGGTAACTGAGGCAGAACAGCAGACTCTTGATTTCTTAAAACAATGGGTTAGTCCAAAAACCGCCCCGCTGTGTGGCAATAGCATATGGAATGATCGAAAATTTCTCGACAAGGAAATGCCCCTTGTTGCTGATTACTTGCACTACAGAATGATTGATGTATCAACTGTCAAAGAACTAGCTAGAAGATGGTACCCGAAGGTAGAAAAATATCAGAAGAAACTATCCCATTTAGCCTTAGATGACATATTAGAATCGATAGATGAGTTAGCATATTTTAGAACTGAAATCTTCAATTCTCAAGAAGACTGACGCCAATTCTTGTCTTCTGGTGAAACACCCTTGCTGAGAGATAATATCTGTGCAGTAACCGCAATGGCAATTTCTTCAGGTGATTCAGCACCGATATTAACACCGATTGGACAGACTACTGAATCTAACAATTCTTGCTTAATTTCCTGCGCCAATGCTGATTTGCAGAAAGAATTCCACTTGCTGCGACTCCCAATAACTCCTATACGAGGGAATGTTTTTCCGTCTGGCAGGCAATTATGTTGCTGGCAAATCGCCAGCAGACCAAGCAATCTATCTTGATCCTCTGACCAATCATGACCAAGCAACAAAATGTCGGAAAACCGAGTTATTGAATCAAATGATTCCCTTGACATAA
>CAXHFO010000279.1:0-1889 GCA_964015895.1 uncultured Candidatus Poseidoniales archaeon | reverse complement strand
ATAAGTTTCTGGTACACCCCCCCAAGTCAACCGACTTTAATCTCTCCACTTGACGGCGAAATACTGTATGATACAACGAATCCTATTATCACAAATCCTCAATCAGTTCAATTACAATGGGCTCCAGCCATAGGTGCTGATAACTATAAATTGTATATCAGCAACCAATCATCGACAGTTATCTACGATTCAAGACAAGATTCAGAAATTACTGGGACTTCATTCTCCAGTTCAGATTTTGCCGTTGGTGAAGTTTACCAATGGTGGGTGCAAGGGCTAAATCAAACAATACCGGGTCCTTCATCTCCAATATGGGCATTTGCCACTAGTAATCCCCAGCACATTAACCGGTATGATGGCACATATGCGTATGAAGTGATTGATTCGTATGAAGTTCCAGATTATTCTCATGTTAACAGTCTGGATACAACCATCAGTGATGCTTTACCAGACGGAAACTTTGGTGGGTTAGATTCCTTGATTATTGGTTCTGGTTGTGAAAATGTCGCAGGAGCTCAATGTTATGCGATAATATCGCTCGATACTAACCAATTACCCATAAACACTTCACAGTCCATACATTCTATTTCCTTGAAATTGATGGTAGATGCATGGGATTTAACCGGAGGAGCTTATGGTGTTGAATTTTCTGTTCACCAATTATTGTTGAGTAACTGGAATGAATATGGATTGACATGGAATACTACTGGTAGCACCCCAGGGCCTATATCAGGTGTGGATTATGTTTCTAATCCATTGGATATTATTACTTTATATCCGTCTGATAATGAACTAGAATTTGATATTGCCACTGATTTATCTGCTATAGGTGATGACATACGACTAATAATTAAAGGAACTCCTCTTAGCACTGGAGGTAATTTTGACGGTTTTGCTAAATTTTACTCTAATGAGTTTAGTGACTACCAGCAAAGGCCTATGTGGATAATTTCCCACACAAATGTTTCAAGCTTGAATATTACAAGTAATTCTGGCACATTTGATTCAGACGGAACCTATACATTTGATCTGCAAGGTTTTGATTCTAATGGAGTTGTTATTCCAGGTAATATGCCGGCAGGCGCACAAATAGAGTGGTTTACCACCACAGGTAGTATAGTCAACGTTGGTCCAACTTCAGCAGACCTTTCCCCTTCAGTTAATGGCCTACAAACCATAACTGCTTGTTACGGAGTGATATGTACTGATTATATTGTAGATGTTGAATCAGGTCTTCCAGTTCAGATATTTGCATCATTAAGTCAAACCTCTGATGTCAATTCAATAACAATAACTGCGGATGAAACCGTAACAGTTTCTGCCTATGCAGTTGACCAACATGGTAATTTAGTGACAAATGAAATTATCAATTTCATTGTTAGTAATGGGTCAATTTCTTCAAGTAATGTATTCTATCCGTATAACGTTGGTAGCCAAACAGTGACTGCTGAATGGGTCGGTTTAACAACTTCATTGCAAGAGGTTTTGCAGGTCGAGGTTACCCCTGGTACTCCTACTCAAGTTACAGTGTCTGGTTGTGAACAGATTATCAATGCAAATACCTCTTGTTTCTTGTATGGCAGTGCATTTGATCAATTTGGTAACACTGTTTGGTTCGATGATGTTGTTTCTTTTGACCTTGCCCCGGAAGATGGTGAAATAACCATAATACAAACTCCTACTCCACATGATGCGCCTCCGCTACAGGATGTTTTGATTGGAGAGTTTACTGGTAATCTTGTTGGCACATGGGAAGTAGGACTTTCCACAGAATCTAATTTACTTGCTAGTGTATTTGTTGAAGTAACCCACGGAGCGATTGGTGGCTTCGAGTTGAGTACGTCCTGTCTCTTATACACATCTGACGCTGCCGACGAAGGTTCGAGTGT
>CAXHFO010000278.1:0-1890 GCA_964015895.1 uncultured Candidatus Poseidoniales archaeon | reverse complement strand
TCAACGTATTGAACAGCAGAGAGGGAACAACCCTTGACACTACAATCGTTGACGTCGAGTGAAGTTCACAAGACGAATAGCTGAATTATGAACTAATATATTCCGCGGAATATAACTGCCCCTCCGGAGGTCTCGGCCTCCGGGGGGGCTTTTTTTAATTTTAATTTCCTGACATTAGCATCCTTGTATCAGTATGCTGATCCCAGCGATTAGATTGCCTGCCTAGTAGAATTCTAATTCTCGAGATAAGTAGGTATTCAAAACCAGTAACTACTGTCCCGATAGTATTGACAAATGGCAACTTTATACCACTACGGTTAGTTAACCAAGCGACTAATATGATTAACTCGAGAAAACCTAGACCTGCGTGAAATAATGCTTCTTGGCCAACCGGAATGCCACTGACGCTGACATATGTCCAACGTATTATGGCTGAGATACCGGCTAAAAAGAGCAGTAATGGTGCAGTCAAATGGAGATATCTTTGGTAGCTAAATATCATTGAATACTTGCCGCGATTGACTAATTTATTCTGCTTTGAAACAGTCATAAGCATTGTTTGGAGGCCTTGTGCACGCCGTATTTTCTGACGACGTTGCCCGTCTATTGTCGAAGGTGCAAAGTCGGTAAATTTCGCCTGTGAGTCAAATATAGCACGTAATCCAGCAAAACGGATTAACGCACTTATCTGTGCATCATCAGCATTAGAGGCAGTATTCAACTTACCTGGGCTGAAACTTCCGTGTCGCCACATCATGCAGGAACCCTCCAGAAATGGAGTACTATCAATCTTAGATTCTCCCTGCCGAAGTTGTTCAAACAATTCTCGGTACTCCATCTCACCATTAAGTGAGGTTTTGCGCCTAGCACTACTGCCAACTGCCCCGATTGATGAATCTGCAAACCATCCGTGTAAGCGGATAATTGCCCCGTCATCGATAAGCGCGTCGGCATCTGTCATTAGCACAAGACCCTGATAATTTTGTTCCGTTAAGGAATCTAATGCCTGTTTAACGGCACTTGTTTTACCCAACCTTTGAGGCATTGCTATGAGCTGGGTTGTTGAGAAAGTACCTTCATTTTGAGTTAGCCATTGTTTGACTTTAGTTATACTATCATCATCTGATGCAGAATCAATTACCAGTAAACTAGTCTCAAATGGATAGTCTCTTTTAAGATTAGATAATTTCTTTTCGATTACCAAAGACTCATTCCATATTGGCAGTAATATTGTTAGTTTATCTTGATGAGGTTTAGTGGGGTAATCTAAAGTTAAACGGTTCCAGCGTTGTGTCTTCAATCGATACAGCACGAGCGGGATTAGAACAAGTGAGGCTAGAACCACTTCTGTGATTACAGTAGCCAACAACATGATGTTCGCATTTGCGTTTGGAATATTACTTCTTCCTTGGTTTCTTTGGCAAAACAATACATTTGACCACTATGCTATTGATACCAGCCCGACAGGCGCCTCTATGCGAAGAGTGTTGCATGTTGGGCCTTGTAACACTCCAGGTGGCATGGCTAAAGTCATAGAAATCTTATCGCAAAATCCACCAAATGGTTGGATTACCGATATATTAGATTCTCATTCTAAGGGTAATGCTTTGATTAAATTATTGGCATGGCGTAAAGCTAAAAGGTATCTAAAAAATCATGCTAGAGAGTTTGATATTATTCACGTTCACTCTGCAGCAGGATGGTCTTACCGGCGCAAGTTGAGTTTGGCTCGTATTGCACTCAAGCAGAAAACTCAGGTAGTATTTCATATTCACAGCGGACAATTTGACCAATTCGCCAAACAAAGAAACAACATTAGAGAGGAATTAAAATCATTAGAAGTAGTGGTTTTATCCAAATACTGGCAAGATAAATTACAACCGATAATCG
>CAXHFO010000277.1:0-1891 GCA_964015895.1 uncultured Candidatus Poseidoniales archaeon | reverse complement strand
GATGAGGGGAGCACATGGCTAAACCAGCACAAGTTGAATTCCCTGGACAAAAACGGCAAAGAGTGCGCCTTCGGGGGACAAAGCACGCCAATGAAGCGACGGCAAAAAAATTGAAGAAAGATTTGGGCCGACTACTTGACAATCCATATTCCCATCTGCCAGAGATGTTGTGGAAGGGTAAAATGCGCTGGGGAAGAACTGACCCAGTGACAAAGACGTTGAAAGAATTAGATAAAATTATCAAGAAAAAGTATGACACTAAATGGCTATCAAAGCGTATGATGGCTAAGCGGGGCGACCCTGTAGCAAAAGCATTTGCTGGGTCAATACACGCTTGTCATGATGAAGATTTCACCACGGTCGGGAAATTCTCTTCTGCATCCTTTGGCTCGGCATCTTTTGTTCGAAGAGGCGATGGAAAACAAGGTTATCTTGCCGGCCTGCAGAATTACTCCAATGTTACTTTGAGGATGTTGCCATGGGAAGAACACGCAAAGCGTGGCATGTATTTCTTCTCGTGGAAAGGCGGGTTTGTCTGCACTGGGCCCGACCCATCACCACCAGAAGAATGGATTGAAGATGTGATGTCGAGGTCTCGTTTTAAATTCAAAAATGTCGAACATGAAGGGGCTAAAATATGGCTCACTGATGATGTTGATTTAGAGTCTGTATTATCCGCCGAGGATGATGACGGTTTCATCAAATTCACATTCAAAAATGGTTCGATGGTCGTAATTGGTTTTGAATCATTGAAATCAGGTGATAAGAAGGATACTTCGTTCATTCAACACTTGGCATTGTCAATGTTGCCACCATTCTTACCCTCTATTGTCGATATTGATGCATTTTGGAAACCTTCTGGTTGGCCAAGTGATACTGATTTGCCAAGCCAGTCAAGTGAAGGAGTGAACAAAATACTCGACGCTTGGCAAGGACTAGTAATGAATGAAGGAGTGGTTGCTCAAGCCATCAAGCGATCGGTTCTTGACTCCATTGAAAGTGGTTTAATTGTCAATTCTAATTGGATTTCGGGTGATGACTATGATGAAGTCAGAGAAGCATTGAGTGATGTTGCTGGATCAACAGACGAACGGGATCTTGCGGCTCATATTTTGATGGTTTGCTATCAAGGTGGGTTTGATGATGATATTGGTATGAGAATTAACACAAGGGGTGAAACTTCTGAACGCAAAACCCCGTCAATGGAAATTCTTGAAGGTGCAAGTTGTGGTGATGTACTTGGGGTGCTGTGGGAAGATTATGGCCTTGAAGCCCTTGGGGAAATTGGTATTACTGGGGATGAGGCAGAAGATATTTGGGATAAACAAAACACCAAACCAAAACCGTTTGGTAAATTCCTCAAGAGTCTAGATTCTGCTCGTGAAAGTGCCAAGTTGTCTGCCCGAATACCGACAAAATCTGGTGAGATAGGGGGCTCTAGTGGATACATCGTTGATCTTATTCGTATCGGCCTGCTTGAAGGGTTTGGTAAAGCGGAACGTGTCGCAACCTCTAGGCACCCATCTATCGACGTTGCGGCTGCTGCATGGGCCTGGTTATTGGCTGCAGAAAGGTCTTCAGGACAAGAGTGGCATTTTGACTCTGATGCTAGAAATAAAGCTGGTGCATGGATGCAATCAACAAAAAAATTGCTTGAATGCGGGGCTTTGTTGTTGAAGTGTGATGATGATGAATTAGCCGACCTTACCAGTGAATGGAACACCAATCTAGATCTACTCAGGACTGAAACTGGTGAGGCTTAAAATCAGACATTCGCAAACCCGCGTTCAATATCTGCCCAAAGATCTTCAATATCTTCAATACCAATACTCATTCTTACATAGCCAGGGACTAGTCCCGCTGCATAACGTACATCTTCTGGAATCATCAT
>CAXHFO010000276.1:0-1900 GCA_964015895.1 uncultured Candidatus Poseidoniales archaeon | reverse complement strand
AGCATCGGGTTTGATCATAAATAAAGCCGTGAGAGATCGAAATAATCGATTAGAAAATCAAACAATGATTGATGCTATTAATTCTGCTAATGTGTCTGAAAAACAAGATGATTGGTTGGCTAAATTTGATTCAAAAAAGGTAGAACCAACAGTAATTGAATCTCCTGAAATGGCTTCCGAACGTTTTGAACGGTCCTTCAAAAATCGCGCTGGCCAAGTAAAGCCCATCACTGCCCCAGTTGATGAAAAATTAAGGGATGCGGCTGCACTAGTTTTAGACACACATGACAAAACAATAGTAAGGAATGAAGCCGATGAATTACTTACTACAATTGACGCTGAGGGAATCAGCCAACCGGTTAGTGACAACAAAAAACTGTCTACTGCACAATATAATCCAAATATGACCATGCGTAATGACCCACGAAATTTACTGAACGAAGGTGAACAAACAGCAACAGAATTTACTAAATCTGTTCCGTTGCCAGATGAAGATGATTTAGACTTTTGAGATTATTATGTTACACATTGGTGTTGATGAAGCAGGTAGGGGACCTGTAATTGGCCCGTTAGTTGTTGGATGTGTCTGTGTTCCTGAAGAAGACATTAAACTGCTTGTTGAGGCTGGAGTCAAAGATTCAAAGGATCTGAGTAAAAAAAAGCGTGAATCGATTCGCAAATGGTTCTTTGAAAATTGCCAAACCAGAGGATGGAAATATTCTATCATATCCTGTCAGCCATCAAGAATAGATTTGGCTGTAGAAAATAATGGGCTTAATATCTTAGAAACTCAATTATTTGCTGAAGCAATCAATAAATTAGCATTAGATGACAATAATGATGGCTTCATGATTACCAATGATGCTTGTGATGTAGATGAAAATAGATTCACTAGAAGAATAAGTGCACTGATTGACCAATGGCCTTGGCCTAATTCTAATATGGTGAGTTTTCACAAAGCAGATGAAAATTACCCCATAGTTGGGATGGCTAGCATATTGGCAAAACAACACAGAGATCATTGTATTACTGAGATTGAAAATAAGATTGGCTTCCCCATTGGTTCGGGTTATCCAAGTGATAAAATAACCATTGATGCGGTCCATCTAATGATAGGAGATAAACCCCATGAAGACCTTAGATGGTCTTGGTCTACCGTCAAACGAATTTGGGCGCAAAAGCATGATATTGAAATACCTGACAGATTAATTTCTAATGGTAATCAAACAACTTTGTTTTAAATCAACCATTCAATTCATCAAGGATTGGTGTTAGGGAGAATTGATTGGCATGGACTGGACTCCAGATGAACCAACAGATTCAATGCTATGGCATATGGCAATCCAAAACGCGATTGAATACTCTGGGAAAGCCAATCCGGGTTCGGTAATTGGTAGAATAATGGGTATGCGCCAAGATTTGCGACAATATGGCAAATATCTAAGCCCTTTAATTGCCAAAAAAGTTGTACAAGCCAATAATTTAGCAGGCGAGAAAGGTCTTGATTATTTGCGGGAGATTTTGCAAAACGAAGCGCCCCATTTACTTGAAGAAAGAGAAAAACAAACAAGGAGAGAGGGGTTACCTGAATTAAATTCAGCCCAAAAAGGCAAAGTCGTACTGCGTTTTGCTCCCAATCCCAATGGACCGTTATCCTTTGGTCATGCACGTGGAATAATCATCAATGGAGAATATGCTAAAGCGTATGATGGTGAACTTATATTACGATTTGATGACACAGACACTACAGTCAAACCTCCGCTCCCTGAAGCCTATGGAATTATTGAACAAGAAGCTGAATGGTTACTTGGTTTCAAACCACATCGGATTGTAATTGCCAGTGATCGAATCGACGAATATTACCGACATGTAGATATCTGTCTCTTATACACATCTGACG
>CAXHFO010000275.1:0-1923 GCA_964015895.1 uncultured Candidatus Poseidoniales archaeon | reverse complement strand
GGTTATACAGGTTTGTTAAAATCCACCCTTAAGTTGGCTAAAAAAGCCATCAGTAATGCAGGAATTAAGCCTGCTGAAATCGGTTTAATAGTCCACGGAGGAGTTTATAGAGAGCACTTTAGAACCGAGCCAGCATTTGCTACTCATATTCAAGGGGACCTCGGCATTCAATGTCATGGAATTGGACTTGATAGCCAGTCATGTTTCTCATTTGATGTGACTGATGGTAGTTGCAGTCCACATGTTGCTATACAATCGATTGCCGATTTATTACCCGCTCTGCCAAGCGATTATGCCTTATTGTGTATTGGAGATGACCGCCCGACAAAACATTGTGATTGGGAATATGAGTCTTATTGTGTTGTCGCAGTAATTGGACTGTCGGGAGATGGCCCTAAATGTGAATCAATAAGTTATGATAACTCAAATTTAGTGCCAAATTTAACTACAATCGGTTGTTTTGATAAAAGCGTCAAGGGAAATAATTTTGTTAGTGCAGGAACGGTTGAATTCCTTGAACAACATTCTAGCAAGAACTTCTTTCAAGGTCATCAAAACTGGTTATCAGGCAAACACATGCACGAATTTTTACAGTTAGTAAACAAACATGATGATACACTAGAACATTGTATAGTAGACCGCTCGGGTAAGTCAACAACTGCCAAGTGGGTGTTCTAAATATGAAGACAAAGCGCAGTAGAGAAGATAATTTCTTGATAGCCTTCTTGGTAGTATTGTGCTTGTACCATATCATTGCTAGATTTGGCTTAGCAGTTGATTTTCAGTGGCACACCGATATTGGTCGCGATGAATTATTCACTCCACCACACGTAATGATTCTGGCCGGAATGATTCCAACAAGTATCATGCTTGTTTCATACATTTTGTGGAATAGTTTTATCTCAAAAAACCCTGAAAAGAATGGTTTTTTTATTGGCCCATTTATCGCTCCAACTAGTCTGTGGATGATGGCTTGTGGCTTAATCACCCTTGTCGTTGGAGGATTATATGATGATTATTGGCATATCTCTTACGGCGTTGATACGATGATAATTACTCCTCCACATATCTGGACTTTTGCTGGTGGAATGTTAGTAGAGGTGGCGACACTTGTCCTTGCATTACAAATGAGAAACCGCTTAAAAGACGCGACTCCTAAATGGTTTAACCTAGTGATAATCGGTACGCTATGGGCTTTATTGTATCATTTTCATCTTGCGTTTGCCAACTTCTTAGAACCTAGAGCATGGTTTATTGAAATTTTTAATTTCAAAATCATGTTACACATAATTTTTGCTGGCGCTTCACTGATAATATTCCTACCTTTAGCCGATAGATTACTTGGTAAAAATGGCGCTCTAGCTTTGTGCAGTTTACTGCTCGCCTCGCAAATATTACTCCTTGCAGTGGTGCCAATTCTGGTCGAGTCAATGATGACTAGTGAGCATTATTTCCGTCCTGGATCGCCTCATCCAGTCTGGGCTGCACAATGTTTGCCTTGGCTATTATTGCCAATCTTCCTAGCAACAAAGCGGTATAGAGTATTACAAAACCCCAACAGACTAGTTGCTCTAGTAATTGTTGTTGATGCGGTATGGTTGCCGACTCTAATCGATTACATTCCCGCTGAAATCGGCTTGTTTAATACCATTCTATCACTTGTAGTTAGCGTAATTATATTACGTGGGTTTGTCGCTTTGAGTCAAGGTTTTGGTGCAGCAATTGAACGTTTGTCGGCAAATAAAATGATTACTCTTGGCAAGCAATCAAATTCTAGCGCAAAGCTGTCAGTAGTAGGGGTGTTCTTGCTGCTTATTTTTACCCCATTAGCAAGTGGTCACGTAATTCATTTATCTGAAGAAGGAGAGGGATTAGATGCGCCAAAGAGATTCCTTATTGATGTCAATGAAACATATGTCTGGG
>CAXHFO010000274.1:0-1929 GCA_964015895.1 uncultured Candidatus Poseidoniales archaeon | reverse complement strand
ATCAATCCGAATACGGGACTTAGAGAAAACCAATCAGGAGATGCATTCCCGTTCAATCCAGAGCAGTGGACAGATACTGATGGGGATGGGTTTGGTGACTTTCAAAGCGGTAACAATGCAGATGTCTGCCCCCAAGTGGTTGGAGTAATTAATGGGACCTTTGGGATGGGTTGCCCATTGATTGATGGGAACGATGATGATGGAGATTTTGTCATAAATGAAGAAGATTTGTGTCCAAATACACAGATGGGATTAGCTGTTAATCTTGATGGGTGTGCGTTAAATCAATTAGATTCAGATGACGATGGAGTTAATGATGCTGACGACGTCTGCCCTTCAACGTTCTTGGAAGACCCTGTGGATTCCAACGGATGTAGCCAAGTACAAAGAGAGATAGATACAGACTCAGACGGAGTTTATGATTATCTTGATTCTTGTGAAAATACTCCAAGCCAAGAGGTGGCAGATGAATCCGGCTGTTCGGCTTCGCAAAAAGATAGCGATGGTGATGGGGTTACTGATGACACAGATGTTTGTCCAGATACTGAAGTAGGCTATCCAGTACTGGTAGATGGTTGTGTAGATGAAACTGCATTAGAATTTGATTGGGATTCAGATGGTTATTCAGGCCAAGATGATTTATTCCCGTTTGAAGAGACTCAATGGTTTGATTCTGATAATGACGGCTATGGTGATAACATTGTCGGGTTTGAGGGAGATCAGTGTCCCAATTCATCAGGTAATTCTACTGAAGATAGATTTGGTTGTCTAGATAGTGATTCAGATGGTTGGTCTGACCCTGATCAGGATTGGGCAGCATCACCAAGTGGTCTAGCAGATGCATTTTCTGGTGATGTTACTCAGTGGCGAGACTTTGATGGCGATGGCTATGGTGACAATAGCACTGGTAATAACCCCGATTTATGCCCGACAACAAATTCACTCTACAGAACCACAGTTGATCTACAAGGATGTGCAAATAACGAACGAGATTCAGATGGTGATGGCTTGGTTGACAGTCTTGATAATTGTCCAAACGAGGCAAAGGGCTTAGACGGATATGTAGATGGTTGCCCTCTAGAAAAACAAGAATCATCTAGTGAAACCACTGAAATATTTGGTTTGTCAATACTTACCTTTGTCGCTATTTGTTTAATTGTAGTCGTCTTGTTTATACTCTTGATTATTCTTCGCAATAGAGATATTGATGAGGAATGGTATGATGAAGATGAGGACTTTGAAGATGATTATCAAGAAGGTAATCTAAGTTTCTTGAATAAACCACGTGGACAGTCTACACAGCGCTCTGCTCCTAGTCAAAGTAAAGCCCAACCACCCCGTAATGGGCCAACTGGAGGACCTCCCAGTTTTACATCAGCGCCAAAACCCCCTGCTGCCGGGCCATCTTATGCACCCGAAACTTCGCAAAAACAAACACTTCGAGAGAACTTAATTTCGGCTCCAAAGGCTTCTAAAAAGGCGAAAAAAGTAAAGCAAAGCAACGGCTCAATTAAAAAAGTTAAACGTGCGATTGCTGAACCAGAACCAGATATTTTCGAAAAAGTAAGCCAGTCAAAAATTGATAGTGCGGTAACAAGCCTTGCTGATTTGATAGATGATGGAGATGAAAGACAATTGTTGATGTACTTGCAAGATAAAGGTTGGAATGCACCACAATCTCGTGCTATTATCAACATGGCGAAAAGAGGCAGGAATTGAATACTACAGGTATGACTTTTCATAGGTGAGATGACTGGGTAAAATATTGGGGTGATTATGTGGCTGAACCGGTACTAGAAGGCGCATCACTACCTGATGGTATTGAGGTTGATGAGGCAGCTGCTTATTTTGGTGTGACCGAGTCATCTGATATTGTCCATACATTGATGTCAATGGATCGAAATCAATCAATTAGTGAATTTTTCAGCA
>CAXHFO010000273.1:0-1934 GCA_964015895.1 uncultured Candidatus Poseidoniales archaeon | reverse complement strand
CTCTAGTAGGGTTTTTACCTTGTAACACCATGTCAACAGTACGCTTGGAAACATCTACTCCCCAAACGGTAAAACCAGCATCATGAAAGCCAATCGCAGTCGGCAAACCGACATAACCCAAACCAATAATTCCAATGGTTATTTCCTTCTTTTCGATTTGTGAGGAGAACCCATTTAACCAGTCCATGACCTCTCCAAGAAGCCTTTGTTCATGAAATGAGAGGTTTGGCTAGTCTGAAGCCTAAATCAATGAGTATTTCTTAAAGTAATTTAATCTCGGAGTGTCATGGTTGAGCCAACTTCCAAAGCGAAGGTTGCCAATGTAGGCTCAAAACCATCATCACTGAAAGCACCATTTTACACGATAAAAGATATGGTTTCAAATAAATTTCTAATCAAAAATCTAGTTAGTCGTGAAGTAAGGGGGAAGTATCGAAACGCTATGCTAAGTTATACATGGACGTTCTTAGAGCCTGCATTACTAGCAGTTGTATACTACTTTTTATTCTATATGCTCGCTGGTAATCCTGATGAGTTGTACTCTGTTTGGGTTTTAGTTGGAATCATTGTCTGGGGCTGCTTTGGCAAATCTTTATCATCAACAGTCACCTCTTTGACCAGAAATAAAAACACAATACATCTAGTTTATTTTCCTAGAATAATTTTTCCAATTACTTCAGTAATTGGGAATATTGTCATCACGATGATGAGTTGCTTAGTCATCATCCCAATAATGATTATCTTTGACTTACCATTGACCATATACATACTTCTTGTACCATTATCTGTGTTGTTGGCTGGATTCTTGGCAATCGGTCTTGGAATCTTATTAGCACCGTTAAACTGCATGTATAGAGATGTTGAGCACTTGATTAGATTTATTGTAAGAGCAGGATTTTTCGTTTCACCAGTCATGTGGACATATGAAATGGCTCTAGAGCGTGGGAATTTTGGAGAAATCGCAACATATAATCCTATGTTGACACCAATAACATTAGCTAGGCATGGGCTTGAAGGACGGGAAACAACTCTCCCCTCAGAAATAATAATTCTGACAATTATCTTTGGCATAGTTATGTGGATAATTGGTAGCATATTATTTGAAAGAAATGAACGTAAGGCGGTGAAATATCTATGACCGAATCAGTAATTATTTTAGAAAATGTTACTTTAAGGTTCCCTAAATTAAAGGGTATTCTATCGATGATTAAGGATAAAATAACCAAGAAAAATACTAGTTTCACTGCCTTGAAAGAAATAGATCTTGATATAAAATCTGGAGAGGTATTTGGTTTAATTGGTAAGAATGGTTCGGGCAAGTCGACAATATTAAGGGTGATTTCTGGAATCTATCCCCCAGATGAAGGCCAGTGTAAAGTGGCGGGTAAAATCTCCTTACTCGCAGGACTTGGAACAGGATTCTCAGGTCATCAAACTGGCGTTGAGAATGCTTTATTGTATGGTAGTATTTTGGGTCATAATGAATCAGAAATGCGAGAAAAATTACCAGAAATAATTGATTTTAGTGAACTAGGGTCATTTATTGACGAGCCGATTAGGACTTACTCAGCAGGAATGAAAGCGAGATTAGGATTGGCGGTCGCCACTGCCATAAAGCCTGATATTTTACTAATAGATGAGGTTCTGGGGGTTGGCGATCCTCAGTTTAGAGATAAGAGTAAGGCAAGAATACTTTCCTTAGTAAAAGACACAAGTACTGTTGTAATGGTCTCTCATTCATTTGCTTTAATGAAGGATATTTGTGATCGTATTGGTGTGATACATAAAGGGAAATTAGTAATGATCGGAACTCCAGAAGAAGCAATTACAGCTTATTATGAGTTAGATAATGGTGGTACGCTTGACTGAATATATTAGAGTAGAAAAAGAAGCAGAGGACTCCTTCTCCTTTGCCTTTGGTGACGAGATTAGGC
>CAXHFO010000272.1:0-1937 GCA_964015895.1 uncultured Candidatus Poseidoniales archaeon | reverse complement strand
GCCGCTGAAGCAGAAGCGAAGGCCAAGCAGGAAGCCGAAGAGGCAGAAAAGCAAGCCAAAGCAGCAGCCGAGAAAGCTAAGAAAGCAGCAGCTAAGAAACCAGCAACTACCAAGCAGGCCAAGAAGGAAGAGGAAATTAAGCGTGTCAAATCGCGTGCCAAATCCATTGACTTCAAGGTACTTGGAACTGCTTCCTCAACCAAACTGAAAAGTGAAGTCAAGAAGGGCGCTAAGACGCTAGAAGTGGCTGATGCTAAGGAATTTGCTGATGCAGGAAGTGCCGCAATAACTGATGATGCTGGCTCGACAATCATTACTTGGACTGGTAAAGACGGCAACACTCTAACTGGCGTTGGTGGTATTACCAGAGTATTTGGTAAAGCCTCAGTTGTAATGGTAAAGGATGATTTGCAAGTAATCAAAGGAATTGGTCCGTTTATCGAAGAGAAGTTGAATGCTTTAGGTATCACAACCTATCGACAAATCGCCAACATGACTGCTAAACTGGAGACTCAAGTCAACGAGGCTATCGAGTTCTTCCCAGGCCGTGTCAAGCGAGACCAGTGGGTAAATCAAGCCAAGATTCTACTAGGTGAAGACGTCAAATTGGACCAGAAGGCACTCAAGCAGGCTGAAGAATTGGAAAGAATTGCAAAGAAGGCTGAGACCATTGACTTTGCAACACTTGGTGTGGCCACTATTGATGAGAAAGATGACCTACAAACCATCAAGGGAATAGGTCCGTTTATCGCTGAGAAATTGTATGCTTTAGGTATTTACACCTTTGAACAAGTTGGTAATATGACGCCTGTGATCGAAGAAGAAGTCAACAAAGCCATCGAATTCTTCCCCGGTCGTGTTAAGCGAGATGAGTGGGCTAGACAAGCAAGAGAACTTCACGAAAACAAACAGTAATCTGAAGTTGTAGTGGCTCAAGGCAACATCAGTAGATGATGTCCCCTAGATTTGGCCGGCAAACCGCAACACTAACCGCACGTCTAGTGTCTGTGAAGTCTAAGATATTGGCAATTCATATTGCAGTAGCAAAGCAAAGCCATAAATCGTGTAGATGGATGTGTTTGCTCATGGGCGGGGCGAAAGCGAGTGGCGATATGAGGTATTTTCAGGTACTTATCTCATATGAAAACGCTAAGCATTTACCCGGTAATGTGATTACTGATTACTTCAATAAATTAGAATTAGTTACCGGCACTGGTGTGATTGATTCAATCCCTAATTGTATTGTAAAAGTCGAACATAATGGAATTGATATCGATAGTATAAAAGACAAACTAAAAGATAGCTTAATCATCGATAAAATTCTCCAAGAAGGTGATAATTTTGCCTACCTAAAGGCGAAAACACCTGGGCCAATTCAACAGATAATTGGGGCTGAGGAAGAGGCATGGATTATGCCACCAACCTCGCTTTCCAAAGAGAACGGGTTTCTTATGACCATACATGGTACACCTAAAGGGTTGAAAAGAATCAAAGATAAATTGGAATTATTGATCCCCGAGAGAATGGAGATGAGGATT
This sequence comes from uncultured Candidatus Poseidoniales archaeon, assembly GCA_964015895.1. GTDB lineage: Archaea > Thermoplasmatota > Poseidoniia > Poseidoniales > Poseidoniaceae > MGIIa-L1. The sequence continues at coordinate 399 of CAXHFO010000272.1, read as the reverse complement.
TCAAAACTTATTATCGGTGATTGGATGGCTGCTCCTAAACTACCCAATAAGCGCAATTTGGCAATTAAAACTGCGGTCAAAATGGGCTACTACGACGCTCCTCGAACCTGTAACCAAAATGACATTGCCGATGCTTTAGGAGTAAAGCAAGGAACAGTTGCTGAACATTTACAAAATGCTGAAAGCATCATTATCAATTCGTGGGCCGAACAAACCTCAAATTCATAGGCCTCTAACAGTGATTAACGTTGCTAGTATGAACAGCAGACTTCCTAAAATGGTAAAGGCTCTTTTGACAAACGCTGGTTCGTGCGTTTTAGATTTTATTTTCTCACCCAGATTGGACCAAACAATCATGGCGATAATTCCGCCGCTGGTGGTGATGGTAGATATTATCGC
>CAXHFO010000271.1:0-1948 GCA_964015895.1 uncultured Candidatus Poseidoniales archaeon | reverse complement strand
TACCATCAAAATTGTCGCAATTACTGGGCTCACTGCTTTTTCATAATTTACTCGCCTATTTTGTCGCATATTATTCACTTTAGGCCGCCCTAAACATTTTTGTATATATATTCGTGCAGATTTTGGTATTTCGTTCTTAGGTAGAATTGAATAAGTGTTGACATTTTGAATATACTATGGCGACTGTTGCAGAGTATGGTTTGTTGGTTTTAGGGTGTGCGATAGGTATCGGTCTAGGTTATCTATTTGCTAAAAATAAATATTCTGGCGATGCAATAAAAGCCACAGCAAAATCCGAAGCACAAATAGCTGCGATGCAACAAACCAAGGCAGCAATGGAAGCAGAAATGAAGAATATTGCAGTAGATGTCAGCCGACAAAATTCAGAGGAATTCCTCAAGTTAGCACAGGCGCAGTTGGGCCAAGTTCATGTTGAAGCATCAAAGGATTATGACGCAAGAAAGAAAGAAGTTGAATCGTTGGTAAATCCAATCAAGGAGCATCTTGACAAATTAGCACAAGCAACAACAGAGATGGAACACAGCCGCAAAGGAGCATATTCTGAAATTTCTACCATGGTAAAAGGCCTGCAGGAACAAACGACCAATCTTAGAGATACCAATGTGAAGTTATCAACTGCCTTACGAGGTTCAGTAAAGGCGAGGGGCGATTGGGGGCAGGTTGCGCTAAAAAATATCGCAGAGGCTGCCGGAATGCTACAGCATTGCGATTTTGACGTCGAGTATACGCTCAAATCAGGCGCTGGTGGAGCAAGAGTAGACTTGCTAGCAAGAATTCCAGATGGTGGTAGTGTCCCAGTTGATGCAAAAGTTCCACTCGCCGCATATTGGGACGGTCTAGATCTCGAGGACCCCGATGCGAGGAGTAGTAAAATGGTCGAGCATGCTAAAAATGTCAAAAAACACATTGATGATTTAGCAAGTAGAAACTATCCAAACCTCATAGGTGGTTCAGACTTCACAGTGATGTTCATTCCTGCTGAACCAATTTTGTCAGCCGCTTTTGAATATGAACCAACACTGCAAGAATACGGATTTAACAAACATGTCCTCATTGTTACTCCAGTGACTCTGTTAGCCTTGCTACGCACTGTTGGACTATATTGGCAGCAGCAATCCATGGCTGAAAATGCTAAAGAAATTCATTCTCAAGCGCGTGAATTCTACGACCGGGTAGCGAAATTTAGCGGAGATATTGCAAAAATGGGCAGAGGAATTAGCCAGGCGGTAGGTGCTTACAATGATGCAGTTGCATCATATGATGCAAGAATTATCCCGTCAGGTAAAAAATTAGAAGCGTTGGAAGTTACTAACAGTGCTCAACGAAAAGTAGAACAAATTCCGCAGGTTGATACAGCAGTTAAGAATGTCAAGCACTTGGTTGACAAATCTGATGAAGACTAAATCCAAACGTCATTTGATGCGGTCAGATCACTTTCAGCCTCGCCGGTGTTTACCACTCCCTTTGGTTCAACTAGCATTACTTTGCATTCCTCCTCAGCGTAGGGTTTGTGTTGTACGCCTTTAGGCACCACATACATTTCACCGGCATTGAGCTCAATGGTTTGTTCAGCAAATTCAATCTTAAGACAGCCCTCAATAACCATGAATACCTCGTCGGTATGACTATGGTTGTGCCAAACAAATTCCCCTTTGACTTTAACTAACTTGAATTGATAGTCATTCATTTCAGCAATTACCTTTGGCGTCCAATGCTCGTCAAACTTGCTGAACTTATCTTGGAAATTTATCTTGGCCATGCCAATGCTATGCCGATTTACCTTGAATAGATTTTTAAATTCGTTGAACGGCTTTAACTCATGGACGGAACTGAAAAACTCGGGGAAGAGGATTATGCCTTTTTTGATGGTTTCAAAATCGTCGTATTTGGCTGGGACAGGTTTGGCTGGGATGAAGAGGTATACTAC
>CAXHFO010000270.1:0-1962 GCA_964015895.1 uncultured Candidatus Poseidoniales archaeon | reverse complement strand
CCGCTAAGTCCAACGCTTTTGCCCACTAGAGCGCGGTTGTAGAAGGGTTGGAAATATTCGATTGCACATGGAACCATTGAGGCACCTCTGCTTCTATGTTTATTTATCAATCTTGAAAATGGCGTAACGACATATTGTGGATAAGCCATCAGACGCTTGATTTTACTATGACCAAATCTGGGGACTACGGGTAATAATTCCGCCCAATGGCGTTTTGAGTCTGCCATTTTTACCGATTTGTGCATTTTATTATGGAATGCGTAAAACACACTATTCCCGTGAGGAATTAAATATTCATCCAACATTTTTTCAGCCTTTAAAATCATTTCACTAAGCACTGTAGTTACTTTTTGACCAGGAAAAAACCCTCCACCTTCTGGTGACCTTGGATGTGGTCTTTTCAATTCTAAGCAAACCATTTTCCCTTGGTCTCGCCATTGCGACATCACCTCAGTATCTTGTAGTAATTCTTCAAGCGAGCAAAATCCTAACTTTTGTAAATCTGCTAAATCCCAACTTTCAACATATGGATTAGCACCATTCAGTTGTGATTTTTCAACTGATACTTTTGAATCATGGTGGATGACTAATTCTTTATCAGCAGTGATTCGAAGGTCTAACTCAATGCCGTCACAAGTTGAAATTCCGTGTCGTAAACTAGACAAAGTATTTTCCGGGGGTTGTACCCAATTGCCTGACACATGTTGGGCACATGATGTTGATTCAAAATATGATGTGTCGCTAGTTTGATTTTAACTCTCAAATCGCTTCATATCTCCCCATGTGGTGAAAAAGGATATATCAGCAAAGGTTTGCACAAGTCTATGAGTCCATACACTGTCATGATGATGTTAGTGGTTTTTTTCACTCCAGTGGTGTGTTGGCTTTTTTCTTTAACCCAGCGAGAGCATCGAGTTCCACTCAAGCAAATGGCAACTGAATTCCATGAGAACAGATATTATCTACACATAATCGGTTACCTTGCTATTGTTAAATTAAAATCAATAACAGACTTGCTAAATGAGCCCATCAAATCTGAGGTTGGCCATTGGACTGATCTTGTTTACAGTATTGAAGGTGGATTCACTAAATCAATACAAGATTTCTTTCTCAATGACTCGCTGACTACCGTACTCAACTTCCATTATTTGTTTATTTACTTATTTTTGATTTATGTAACTACAGTATACTTTGCTTATACTGGTGATCGAGATATGACAGATAAAGTCACTATGAACTATTTGTTAATTTATGCTCTTGCAGTACCTTATTATTTGTTCTTCAATGTCGAAGTAACTTCGTCATGGATTCCTGGAATGGAGGCTTTACTATACCATGATGGTGCCTATACGGTATTTTATGCAACTCATGATCCATTAGATAATGCCGTGCCGTCACTCCACATTGCCATACCATTCGGTATTTTGATGCTAAATTATCTACACGTCAAAGAAACTGGTGGCAAGATGAAAGACTGGAGACATTATCATTACCATATGTTCATATTGGTCAATACCGTTTTGTTTATATTTTCCATACTGTATCTGGGAATTCATTGGTTTATTGATATTCCTCTAGGTCTGATAATTGGTAGTGTAGGTGCCTTGTTTATCCATCATTTACAACCACGAATAAGGAATGATCATGGTTCGTTCCTCAAAGGAATCGACAAAATGAAAGCTAGAAAACACGCTATTATTGAAGGGGCGATTACCCTAGTTATGTTTACTTTGATTCTTATGGCGATTAATGTGCAAACCGAAAACGCTGAAGACAGAGTATCATTCCGCCTAGGTCCTGAAGATTCAACTTATGAGATAATTCAAGAACTAAGATATGGTGATGAGGTTAATTCAACAATAAAAAATCTTGATGATTCGTTGATGTTGGAAATTGTCTACATAAACGTTGAAGACAGTGCAAAAGCAATGGAAAATGGTTCAATTGATTGGCAATACCTCA
>CAXHFO010000269.1:0-1968 GCA_964015895.1 uncultured Candidatus Poseidoniales archaeon | reverse complement strand
ACTCTGTTATTGCTGCCATCATTAAGCGGTTGTGTCGAAGAAGCAGCAGAAGAACAAGAATTTCCGCAATTCTCTGCGGTGGCTGATGATGAACTAACCTACAATAATTCGATAATGGCCGGCGCACCATACATCGTGATGTTTTCCGCAGAATGGTGTAATAGCCCGTGCTACTCTACTTTGCATTCGATATGGAATACGCAAGCTGAACTGCCAGTATTGGTGATGTCTACAGACCCGGCTAAGCGCGCTGGCGGCTTGACTCTACAACAATGGCACGAATCGGCTAATGCCCACGATGATGAGGAAAACGACACTGGAGTTGAGTTGTCAACTTATGCGTTCATGAAGGGGGATGATACTGCGCTTGAAATGGACATCACTACGCCAGGGACGACATTTTTCATCAATTCAGCAGGCATTATCACAGATCGTCATGAAGGTTTACTTGATGATCAAGAGTTAATCTTGTCATACTGGGAATCAGCCTCACAATAACCGGTTTAATTACTCAAGGCGCATCTAGCACAAACAAAGGCTTCACCGTCTTGCCAAAGTATTTTTTTGTGTTCAGTAAGATAAATCTCGCCACATGACTCACATTTTAGAGAGATGCTAGCAACCTCATCTTCTGTTAGAATGTATGGTGTATTAACAATTTCAGGTTTTATACAAATTTTACAATACCATTTTTTGTTAGTTTTATTCAATTCCATTACTGCAGGTTTGTAGGTCTTGTAGCACCTAAAGCACTGCCAGTCTTTGTCAGGGCCCCACACAATCCTACTAACTGCAAGTTATTTATCAAATTATTAGATTCTTGAAAGTTTAATTTATACCTTCATTTTTAAGTCACCTAAATTTGGAAGCAACATGCACTTTTACATTCCTGGGGCAATAGCAGGGATTATTATCTTCCAAGTATCAATCATTGCTCCAACAATGTTCAAAAAGCTCAAGATTGAAGATTTTGGTACAGTCATTCGTTCTATCTGGCCAAAATTTTTCGCACTAATCTGTGTTCTAGCCCTTGCTAGCATCGGCGTTATGCTATCAAGTGGTGACGGGAATAATCTTCATCTAGGAATTTCTGGATTTACTTTGTTGGCCTCAGGAATCTGTTATGGGATAATCCCAGCAACTAACCGGGCAACTGACTCTGGAAATAGCAAGAAATTTGACCTGCTGCACAAACTAAGTGTTTGGCTAACAGTAGCGATACTTCTCGCCAACATCGCATTTTTATTAGTCTGAAGTGGTAATTATGAAGGTAAATAGGTCTCTAGTGTATTTGTCGCTGGCCATTATTATGGTAATGACTGCTACAACAGTACAAGCCGAATCAACCAATGCAGAGGATAAGGAGTCATTCAATATGGCTGGCTATATTTTTCTTACTGTAGCCGGCTTTGGGTGGTTATTTTTCCTGACCCTACTTGGTTCTGCGATTTACTTGATAGCGAAAAAGTCTCGACAACTATACGAGCCAAAACACCCCGTAAGATGTAAGTAACTTGTTATTAGAAACTAATCAAGGTTCTTTAAACAACCAAAATTTAGTGGAGCCATGAAGCACATACTGTGGGCGACAATACTGTTGTTGCTGACGCCGCTTGCTTCGGCAGAGACATATCGCATTTCTGGTAAGGCGACTTATGCTGATAACTCAGCAGTAGCGCTTGGTTATGTCTACGTAAATTGCGAACAAGGTGCTTTTGAGTGCTACCAATACCGCGGCACTGAAGCAATGACAAATGCCTATGGGGAGTTCACCATGGTAATCGATGCAGACTCAGAAGAAGATGGAATCGAGATACTTTTGACTCTCAAAGGCGAAAACTTCACCCACGTTATCGACATCAACCAACATCAAACTTCCCCTGAAGGTAAAGTCTATCAAAATTTAAAGTTACAGCAAAATCCAACTGCTTCAGGTGTGATGATGGGCTTTGGATGTTTCATTGTCCT
>CAXHFO010000268.1:0-1975 GCA_964015895.1 uncultured Candidatus Poseidoniales archaeon | reverse complement strand
GACATACCACATATTCAAGAATCTAGTCTGACTGGGAGTAACTACGGGATTAACATGGATAGTATTGCAGTTATTGGCGCAGGACAAATGGGAAATGGAATTGCACAAGTTGCAGCATGTGCTGGATACAATGTTGTGATGGTCGATATCAAGCAGGATTATGTTGACAAAGGTATCTCGACTATTGAGCGTTCATTAGGCAAACTGGTTGCCAAAGAACGCATGACTCAATCTGATGCAGACGCTGCACGTGCTAGAATCTCTACCTCGATAGATCGTAACGACTGTTCCTCAGTAGATTTGGTTGTCGAAGCGGTGCCAGAAATTATGGAACTGAAAGCGTCGATTTTTTCTGAACTTGACAAAATTTGTCAACCAGAATGTATCTTAGCATCTAACACCTCCTCAATTTCCATCTCAGAGATTGCTAAGTCTACCAGTAGACCTGACAAGGTGATTGGCATGCATTTCATGAATCCAGTGCCGATCATGAAGTTAGTCGAGATTATCAACGGTGAGGCAACAAGCGATGCAACCAATGCATCTGTGGTTAGTGCAGCGGCAAAGATGGGTAAAACAGCGTTATCTTGCAACGATTCACCCGGTTTCATTTCTAATAGAATTCTTTGTCCAATGCTTAATGAAGCGATACTAACCTTACAAGAAGGAGTTGCAGAACCTGAAGCAATTGATGGAATTATGAAACTCGGTATGAATCATCCAATAGGTCCGTTAGCTCTATCTGATTTAATCGGACTAGATACTGTATTACACATCATGAATGTTTTACATGAAGGATTAGCAGATGACAAATATGCCCCTGCTCCATTACTCAAATCAATGGTCGCTGAGGGAAAACTAGGCAGGAAATCTGGTGAAGGTTTTTACAAATATTAATTATCAAGAATCACTGGGCGGTAAATATGAATCCTAAGGTAAATGTTCTAGGCAGAGAATTGCAAGAATGCTCAACAGACCCACTTACTGGTTGGTATCGAGATGGCTGTTGTAATACTGATGAAAATGACCGAGGTCTGCATGTAGTATGCGGTATCTTGACCGAAAAGTTCCTTGAATTTGCTAAATCAAAGGGTAATGATTTGATAACACCAGCTCCGCAATTTAATTTCCCTGGACTTAAACCGGGCGACCGCTGGTGTGTTTGTGCTAGAACTTGGCTAGATGCAGCCAATAATGGAGTAGCATGTCCTGTTAACTTAGAAGCAACTCACGAAGAATCATTGAGAATTATTCCACTAGAGTTATTGGAAATGTATGCAGAATAATATTCCTTAGTCTACTTCTGGCAGAAGTTTTGATGTTAGAGATTTGTGAAAATGACCTAAGAACAGCGGGAATGGTCATAAGCCAATACATAGCCAGCAATATGAGGCAGACCCATGGTAGGAACTGATAGAGTAGAAATTAGAACACTGAAAGTAGGCAGATTTTGTGTTGTTGACGATGAAGCATACAAAATTCTGAGTATTTCTAAATCAAAACCCGGTAAGCACGGGTCAGCCAAAGCACGTCTCTCTCTAGAAAGCATCTTTACTGGGAAGAAAATTTCCCACGTCGGTACGGTAACTGATTCAATAAACGTCCCTATGATTGAGAAAGGTACAGCAACAGTCACCCATATGGAAGGTAATGAAGTACATGCCATGAATGATCGAGATTACTCCATGATGATTCTACCTATGCCAAATACAGATGGTGGAATGACAATTGAAGCAGGTCAGAAAATAATGTGGCAAGAAGCACTTGGCCGATATATCATTATTAGAGACCACTGAAACAAAATGTACTGGTAAGAAATACAACACTTACTGTAATTTGTAGGTGTCTAGTTCATAAACTGGGCTCAGTTATTCAACATTATGGCTGGCGAAGCGGTAGCGATGGAGAATAGTAGTGCGAAAGAGATTATCAACTCTATGAGTGATGATAAAAAGAAAGCACTGAAGAGTTGGTA
>CAXHFO010000267.1:0-1985 GCA_964015895.1 uncultured Candidatus Poseidoniales archaeon | reverse complement strand
AGATTATCAGCGGTCTCGTGGGCTCGGAGATGTGTATAAGAGACAGGGTTCAAGAGGACTAGGCCATCAAGTATGCAGTGAACATTCCAGAAAGCTAGAGCAAAAATATCGCAAGACTGCCGAAGGGTGGCACTCTGAAGAATACGGCTTCACTTTGTCCGACCGGCAGTTGGCTTGTGCACCTATGTTCTCAAAAGCTGGTCAAGATTACCTAAACCAAATGAACGCTGCAGCGAATTTCGCCTTTGCTAATCGTAGTGCTTTAGCCCATCGACTAAGAGAGGTTTTAAAATTGGAAATGGGCATTGATGGTGAAGCAAGAACCTTGTACGATGTTGCACATAATATCGCTAAAATCGAAACTCATAATTTGCACGGGAAAAACTGCCAGTGTGCAGTTCACCGCAAAGGTGCAACCCGAGCATTCGCTGGCGATAGTGGACATATTGAAGCAAGTTTCCAACAAACTGGTCAACCAGTATTGGTTCCTGGTGACATGGGCACAGGATCATGGATAATGGCTGGGCCACAAACCGGTCAAAACCAGGCGTTTGGCTCTTCATGTCATGGCGCGGGACGAGCATTATCAAGAACTAAAGCCAAGCAAACTATTGATGGTAAAGCGCTGAAAAAGCGCCTTGAGGAATCTGGCATTAGAATACATGCATCAACACCCAACGTACTTTCTGAAGAAGCCCCCGATGCCTACAAGGATGTTGATGAAGTGATCGACTTAACAAGCCGTGCAGGACTAGCAAGACCGGTTGTTAGAATGCGCCCTAATATTGTAATAAAAGGCTAAATCACATACAGAATTTAGTGTGTGATTGACCAGGTATAGTTGGTGCAGCACCGGTGTGCACACCATCTGGCTCTTCACAAATAACACTCAATAGTGTGTTTACGAGCTCTTTTAGTTCGTCTACTTGTGATTGTAATTCTTTCATCCGAATTTTCATATCTACTTTGTTCTCTAAACTGATTCCCATCATATCCCATCCAAGGAAGTTGCCTTCCTTATCCCCTTTTCAGTAAAATAGCCTATTAATCTTTGAGGCTATTAGTGAGTGAAAAATGCACTTTTCTCGACCTAAATATTTGACGAACCGTTATATTCATCGTGCATTTCGCTGCCTTTGCGCCACTGTGGCTTAGGGGTATAGCACCTCATTGGTAATGAGGAGGTCGCGAGTTCAAATCTCGCCAGTGGCTCCATGTAACAATCAACCAGTTGACTCAATTTAGTCGTTTTGTCACCAAAAGAGGTATTTGTTGTTCTTGCATAGTTTTGTGATTATTCTTTGGGTGTTCTAGTTGACTGAAACATGAAATTTATTACATCGGCATAAAGTATATATGTTGATTTGTTTAATCAACTGTTATGTCACTTGACGACCCTGAAGTCGCTGATAACATTGCCAAAGAGGTACCAAGAATTTCACAAAAACCTATCATTATTTTATGTTTCTTAGGTGTATTACTTATACCATTATCAATAACTAGCGACGCTTGGTTATCGGCTAATGTCGATACTGACGATTTTTGGGGTACTACTATGGAACAGAATGTCTACATTAGCCTTGACTCTTTCATAATCGAATATTGTGCTGATGATGATTGTGAGATAGAAGAAAACGAAAAGTTGGGTGACTTGTATCAGAAATGTTACGATGAAGTTAACGAGGTTGATGAGGATGAATGGGATGATGAAGATGATGATGAAATATCAAACGAGGAGATTGAAGAAATGTGTGGACCATATAATGATCTTGCCGAGGCAGGTAAAACTACCAAAACTCTACTTTTAATGAGTTTTTTTACTCTCCTTACAGGAGTTTTAATCACACTCTCACCGGTTAGTAAAAAATATCAGATAATGCCATATGGCTTTATCACTGCATCTGGCTTAGCGATATTGTTTTCCATCTTTAACTGGAGTTCGATGTTACCTGAATTTACGGAAAATTTAGATTGGGACAATGGAC
>CAXHFO010000266.1:0-2020 GCA_964015895.1 uncultured Candidatus Poseidoniales archaeon | reverse complement strand
GTAAGAGTTGCTCTTAGTGAAGCACAAATGCTCCTAGGAGATCTTGAAGCAGCACAAATCATAGAATCGATTTATGGTGCCCTAGTAGCGTATTCTCAGCAGGTAATGTTGAGAATGAAAGCAGAAGACCCTGAGGTAGGTGGAGTAGACCATGCATTCCGTGCAGGACAGGCATATGGCGTCAGCTGTGTACTAAACCATCTTATCGATCAACTAACCGATGTCGTTGGAACAACTGCTTTAGGTGCTTTAGATGACTTTTCTGATACTCTGCATGATGAAATTATCATCCAAGGCAGAGCCGCAGGCTTGACAGTAGAATTACTTGATGCTAAAGGCGAAATTTTGCTTGAATAGATGCTCTAACAGGCGCGATATTCGCGCCTTTTGACAACCGCTTCGCGTCGGTGCTTTGATAATGGGTTGGCGAGTCGCAGGGTTGCTTCAAAGCATCGAGGGAGTCAAATGAGTAACCCAAATAGTAAGACAAACGCACAGTTGATTGATGTCATCAATCAACTGAAAGCCCAGTCTCGCGATACCGGTTCCGCTGTTTGGCGAGATGTGGCCATGCGTCTTTCTAAGAGCCGTAAGAACTGGGCCCAACCAAACCTAAGCAGAGTAAGCCGCCACGCCCCAGAGGGTGCAACAATCCTCGTGCCTGGTAAGCTACTTGGCAGTGGTGAGGTTTCCAGTAACCACACGATCGCCGCCTACAGTGTGAGCACCGGTGCTCGTGAGAAGATAGAAGCCGCTGGTGGTCGAGTGATGACCTATGGCGAGCTTATGAACGAAAACCCATCAGGATCGGGGGTTGTTATTCTTGGATGAAACAACCTACGTATTTGATGCGGATGGCCTAGTACTAGGCCGCTTAGCATCTGCAGCTGCAGACCTACTAATCAAAGCAGCTAGAGATCATAGAGACGACAAAGTCGTAATAGTCAATGCAGAAAAAGCAATCGTAACCGGTAGTAAAGTTTCAGTGTTTAACAAATACCAAGAAAAGTATAAGTTAAACCATGCAAGAAAGGGACCATTTTTCCCAAGAATGCCAGATATGATTCTAAAGCGTTCGGTAAGAGGTATGCTGCCTTACCAAAGTAAGAGCAGTGGACGCAGAGCCTTACGCAATCTAAGAGTAGAAATCGGCTGTCCAAGTCACTTGTCAGGAGATCTTCCAGATGGACATCAACAGGGCGACGTTAGTAAAATCAGCAAGGCTGCATCACAAAGCTTTGTTTCACTTGGTGAAATTAGCCATAACCTTGGCGCACCAAGCCACAGATGGACTGGAGGTGACCAGTGATGGCAAAGAAAAAGAAAAAGGCAGTAGAATCATCTGGAAAGAGAAAGACCGCAATTGCTCGTGCTTCAGTTAAGGCTGGTAAGGGTAGAATAAGAGTCAACAGTGAACCTATTGAAATTCTTCAACCTTCTTTGGCCAGAAGAAAAGCAATGGAGCCACTAATCATTGCAGATGCAATGAATCGCTTGGCTAAAGTTGACATTAATATCACGACTACCGGTGGAGGAATCATGGGCCAAACTGACGCAATTAGAACCGCTATTGCCAGAGGCCTTGTATTCTACAACGGCGGCGCTGAAGGGACTGATGAAGAGCTAAGAGATGAATACTTGAGATTCGATCGTAGCCTTTTAGTTAACGACCCTAGAAGAAAAGAAGCAAAGCATCAACTTGGACGTGGTGCGCGTAGAAAGAAACAAAAGTCCTATCGATGAGGTGAAAATATGATAATTCCAGTAAGATGTTTCAGTTGTGGTGTCGTTGTGGCACATAAGTGGGAAGAATTCAACGATTTAGTTGCCTCAGGAACTGAGGTTTCAGACGCTTTAGATAAAATTGGATTCTCCAGATATTGTTGCAGAAGAATGTATGTTGGGCACTTAGACCTTATTCATGAGGTTGCTCCATTCAGCCAACAATCTGGCAATTAGACACAATCGGGCCCGTGGGTTAGCTTGGCCTATACTTGGCGGCTGGGGGCCGTCAGACCCC
>CAXHFO010000265.1:0-2026 GCA_964015895.1 uncultured Candidatus Poseidoniales archaeon | reverse complement strand
CTCGAACCTTCGTCGGCAGCGTCAGATGTGTATAAGAGACAGCTATTTGTTTAGTAGGTATGGCACACAAACCAATTCTTACTCCTCCTTTAAGCGGGACTAAGTAGACTTGGTCATTTGCGCATGAGTCAACCACAGATTTTGGATCATCATGTTCCAACCAGGCGAAAAACCCGTCATGGGTTGGATTAATTGGGACGCCATTTTTAGCACATTCTTCAATAAACAGTTTGCGACGTTTGGCCAATAATTCTGTTAACCTAACAAGTTCTTCAGACCATGCATGACCTGATTCCTCTTCTGCGTGAATCCGAGCGATTGAATATTGCGCTAGACGAGAGCTAGCAGACCAGGTTTGTCTACCTGTAACGCCCATTACCGTGGTGATTCTATTCACTACTGACTCATCTGGATGAATACTAACCAAAGCCCCTGCTCTAAGACCATAAATGGTGTGAGATTTTGATAAAGAAATTGCGAACGTAATCAATAGATTTGCTGGCCAGTTCATCCCGTCATGTAATGCATCAGTAATCGTTTCAGCCCAACCGTGTGGTTCTTTGGCGTACAAATGATATGCTGCATCGATAAGTAAAGTGAAACCAACATTTTCATGTGCCATAGCCATATCAGAAAATGCTTGTAAAACATCACGGCGGTCTTTGGCACTTAATGACAGACCTGTTGGATTATGAGCAGGATCATTAAGCCATGACATAACTTTAGATTGCTGTTTGGCCAAATTTTCAAGACTATTAGAAATAGAATCAATATCAACTGTTGAATTATCGCTTCCAAGCAATGGATAAGTCTCAATTCCTAAATCGCAACCAGCCAGAAAGCCGTCATAAGGCCCCCAATGACGGTCACGCAGTAAGACCTTACTGCCTCGGTCGGCAAAATTAGCAGCGGCTAAGTATAGTGCTCCTGAACCCCCAGGTGAGGCTGTAGCAGTATGGTGTACTCCGATATTTTCCAATTCTCCACGAGCATCACCAAGCGCTAAAGTAACTGCAAGGTCAAGAAACTCTGGCAAGCCTTTCAGCGGTGCATATGCAGCAATCTCAACTGGGGGTGAATTACGAACGAAATCATCTACTGTCTGATTAATCGCAAGATTACCATCATTTTCTAGAAGGGCTCCAATTGTTCCATTCACTGCATCATGTCCTTGCGCAACAGCAGCCTGATATCTAGCCCAGCAAGCAAAAATCGTATCATTGCCCTGCTTAGTTTGAGCAAAATCATTCAAGAAAGCATTTGCTGTATCATCGGACATAACATGTCTAAGTGAATCATGTTCTTTGAATTGCCCCTTGATATTAAACTCAAGATATATCAAATCATCCGTTTCATTGATGAATGATTGTTGTTTGGCTAGGGCGTCGCCAACGTAGCATAGCTGGTAGTGCTTCAGATTTGTAATCTGACGGTCGGGGGTTCGAGTCCCTCCGTTGGCTCCACAAAAACAGTTAACTGTGGGCTTTTAAACAGTAATATGAGACCCTTTCATTTGGCATTCCCAGTGATGAGTCTTGAGTTGACCGAAGAATTTTATGTTAACATAGTAGGCTGTACTACAGGCAGGAGAACTCCTAAATCGATCAATTTTAATTTCTACGGCCATCAAATAGTTGCTCATCTAGTTGACCAAATGCCTAATTTTTCACATGATGGCAACGTCGACGGTAAAAAAGTACCACCATTCCACTTTGGTATGGTCATGGAATGGGAGCAATGGCATCATTTACGTGACAAATTGACGGCCTCTAAGGTTGATTTTAGAATAAAACCACATACTCGTTACCCAGGGAAAATTGGTGAACAGGCTACAATGTTTATCGATGATCCGTCTGGAAATTCATTAGAATTCAAATCCTTCAGTGATGATTCAAGGTTATTTGCCACTGTTGCAGGTAGTGAAAATGACATTGGTGGCGGCCTGCAATGACCACGCAAATAATCAATAAAGAATGTCTACTCGCATGACCATGGTGGCTAAAATACTGGATGGTAAAGCATGTGC
>CAXHFO010000264.1:0-2042 GCA_964015895.1 uncultured Candidatus Poseidoniales archaeon | reverse complement strand
ATTAGAGTTGTGACAATACTTTCGTCATTAGAAAGTGCGTGAGGGATAATCAATTTTGGATCTACACCATTTTTGAGCATTGATTTTATTGATTTTGATGATAATTTCACATTACCTTTCTGTAATTTTTTTAATGCCGCTTGGACGACATTGTTAGATTCATCCTCAAGCATTTTTTCAACTATTATGGAATCGGCATATTTGCTATTTAATGCTATTATTCTAATTTTTGGCAGGTCGTGATTCTTGGCGGAGGCGAAAAAATCATCTTGATTCTCACACTTTAAAATATATTCACAAGATTTTACTTTACATAATAAATCATCCTTCTTAAATAATATTTTGGCAAGTTTAGAGTCTTCAGCCTTGAAAGATAAAAGCATATTAGCAGCAACTCGGTTGTATGCAAGATTCTGGTGATTAATCAAGACATCTAATGTGGTTAAATCCCTTCTTTTAGCCCAAGTTTTGAAAGCATCAAGAGCCTTAGTTCGATACCAACTATCTTTGTCATCCAATAGTGGAATGAAAGATTCCAAATTACCTTCATTGTCGATTTCAAAGAGTTCTCTCACAGCACGTCGTTTTTTCCGTTCATCTCGACTTTTGAGATGTTGTAGTGCCATTGCAGAGCGACCGGCCAATTTCATCACCAGTCAATATCTTGGTCTTCATCATGGCCATCCATAATATTGTATTCAAAGTTAGCAATCATTGGATGCAGCATAACTTGAATTATCGGCCACAGCCTTAGGAAGGATGGTGAATAGTGCCATAATAATTTGACCATTGGGTGTTGTGAAACCGGTATTCTTCCTTCACCTATTGGTGGGGTGTCATCAGGTAAATTGTTTAGTTTAGCAACCAAATCTTGTAAACTTTGCATCTCATCAAAGTCAATTATTTCAAGTTCTTCACAGGTTTCGATTGATAACTCAATCAAGTCTGCCAACTCTTTAGGATGTAAGTGTTGGTCTATTTGTGTGTCTACATCTATTGGACCAAAGCATACGTTTCCTAAATCTGTTTCAAGCTCATATTGGTCTTGGTACTCTATTTTCATAAGTTTTTGTGAATCTAAATCGCCCAATGGCGCGATAATAAAGCCACCATCTGAGATTCGTGATTTGACCCACTTTGGGATAACATCAATTTGTCCAGTCATAATTACTCGGTTAAATTCTCCTGGGAATGCGATCGGTGCAACAGATAAATCTTCAATTTTCCTTATTTCAACGGTTGGCCAATGAGAAAGCCGTTCTTTAGTATAATCAACAACTTCAGAGGATGGATCTAGAACATTTACTCGTCCCTTTTCACCTACAATAGTTGCTATCAGTGCTGCTAAGTAACCGCCTTTACAGCCAATTACTATCACTTCTTGGTCATGATTTAATTCCATGTGATGTAGTAGACTGATAATCATATGAGGTGCAGAGATAGTTTTGATATTACCAGAATTTGATTCTATATAGGGCACAGGTCTATCTGCATAGAATGGTGAAGCATCGTAATCGGTAAAATCTTCTAAATCCACTTTTAACATTGCCTTTTTGATATGCTTTGGGACATCTATGCCCTCTTTGGACAGCCGTCGAAGCAAGTCGGCTGTCCGGGTCATACAGTTGGTATAACCTCGTATCTTGTAAATAGTCCCATTATTTAGATGAGGATTTCAGCTTTTCCTCGATTACATCCTCGATATAGCTAAGATTTTCTTGGTGTTCCTTGACTGCTAATTCAATCATTTCCTCACCAGTAATGCCCTCATACAAATCCTCAGTTAAGTCACCTAACTGAGTTGTTATTGATTTTTTGATATTGTTTAGGATGTACAGCATGTTATCGGTAATGTCAAGTTCATCACTTTCGGATTCTAATACTACGGTCTCTATTAGGCTTTTTACTACCTTTGGGTCGGTGTAAATTTCATCGAATGAGGAGAACATATCATCCATCAAGATTGATTCAATCTTAGCCAAATGTTCTGAAATTGTGGCTCTTGCTAAGCCTATCTCAGTTGCTAAATCAGAAATTCTTAC
>CAXHFO010000263.1:0-2044 GCA_964015895.1 uncultured Candidatus Poseidoniales archaeon | reverse complement strand
CATTTATTTTGCCCCTCGGGTGAAAGAATATACTTCAATAACAAAGAAAGTGAATGTGGTGGAGAACTTGACGTTGATATGAATGTAAAACCGGTCAGTAATAATGCGGTTGAGAATGTCGTGTGGACTAGAAACCCACCAAAGGGCACTTACAAAGTTGGTGTCCATTTCTACAAGCATCACAGAAAACGTCGCACTAAGAAGAAAACTAAATATCGCTTGAGGGTGTCGATATTTGGTAAAGTCCAAGAATATTCAGGCATGATAAAATACGGTTCAGCCATGCAAATGGTCACCGGATTTACTATTGGTAAGCAAGATGATCTGGCCAAGAGGTATGACGCTTTTGAATAATATTAGTATCAAGTGCCGGCGATAGATTTAATCCAATTGATGCAAACTCACCATTATGACCAACCGTGAGAGTTTTTGGCCTCTTGCGATATTTTGGGCGATTTCTGTCGGCTACATAATTTACATTTTTAAGCCAATGGACACAGGTTGGGATAATAACTACAATATTCTGTTCTGCATATTTGGTTCTGGTTTCTTGTTATTGATTGCCTTACTATTCGCACTAATCTCCAACGTAACTCAATCCGCACTAAGAATAAAATTCCCAGCTCAGCAACTACACGAGGAAGAATAATTTCAACAGAATTGGTAGTCCCTCTCGGATTTGAACCGAGGTCGGGGGAACCAGAATCCTCCATGATGGACCGCTACACTAAGGGACTATGATTAGCCCTAATGTATCGTCTTTTTCAATTAAGCGGTAATTTGCCGAATAAAGCGATGGTGAATGATTTATTAACCAACAGATATCGGATGTTACCATGAAGAAGATACTAGCAGTGCTCTTTGCGTGCTCAATTGTTCTAGCCGGATGTATGGATTTAACTGATGAAGATGTTGATGCGATTGTTGACGCAATCGTTGAAATTCCTGGCTGTAACGCAGACGAAAACGCGTATAATTATGATGTGAATGCAACAAACAACAATGCATGTTTAACTGAAACCGTATTGAAAGACTCGATTACAGATTTCATTAACCTAATGGATAACGGACCTGGCGCAGACCAAACAATGGGAATGTCAATGTCAGGCTCTGGAGATATGGAAGGCCAACAAATGGATTGGACCTCAGTAAATGCACACAGCCCAAGTGGGGTATACACCAGCATGGACTTAGACATGGGGGTTATGGTTTGGTCACAATCTCAACTCATCACCGCCGCAGCTGATGGAACTATATTGATGCAGGTTGATTGGAACGGCGAAAGTATGTTGATGACCAGCGTCACACAGTACAGTTCATGGAAGGATAGCATGGACATGAATGATGATGACGACATGGACACAGGCGAAGATATGGGCATGCCTGATATTAGTACTGCGGAGGTTGAACTACCAGACGACTTTGATCCGTCTACTGCATTATTTGAAGCAGGTTTAGCAACTGACAACGGGTACGCATTCTCAACTACAATGGATGATGGCGAGGACTACTCTATGACCATGACGTTCACCCTCGGGATGGACTATGTTGTTAATTCAATGACCATGACCGAAACAATGGGTGGCGAATCTTCAACCTCATCAGTAACCATGCTTGATGACGTTGCATTGATGGGATACCTTACCATTGACGCCACTCTACCTTACCAGGCTCTTCCATTCGGAACTTCGCCAATGGGTGGAATGGATGGTAGTGATGATGATTATGATGATTATGACGAAGATGATGTTTACTGGGAATCCTACAATGGCGGCTACTGCGAATGGGAAGGAAATTCAGATGACGAAGAAGATGTCTGGTCTTGCAAATTGGATGAATCTGACAATGATTGGGATACATGGTGGTATTACTGCGAGTCGCATGAAAGTGACTGGCATTGTACCGATGACTTTGGGCAAAGCTCAGATTATGAAAATTCTGCTGACCTAGACGAATATGACGCACATGCAGGACACGACCACGGCGACGATGGACACGACGGACATGATGATGACCACGACGGACATGATGACCACGACGGACA
>CAXHFO010000262.1:0-2061 GCA_964015895.1 uncultured Candidatus Poseidoniales archaeon | reverse complement strand
CGCTGACAGTTATGCAAGTTCCTGATGACGATCAGAGTATATTGTCATGGCTAGAAAATAACGGTATTCATCCTGGTATTAAATTAGAAATAATCTCTAGAGATAAGTTTGATGGTGGTCTTAATGTCAAAATTGGTGATAGTAAAAAGCGAATATCTTCATCAGTCGCCAGTTTAGTAAAAATTTCTTTTGAGGTGGAAAACTGATGGTGACCTCCTCGGAAGTCCTCGAAGTTATTGTCGTCAGTATGCGCGATGCGTTTCTTGCAGTGACTGTTTTTGTTGCCGCAATGGTTCTGTTATTCAGTTGGCTGCAGTACATTACTGCTGGAAAGTTTGTTGATGCAATACGAGCGAATAAACGGTGGCAGCCGGTGATTGGAGCACTTATGGGGATAACACCTGGATGTGGTGGGGCGATTGTTATGATGCCAATGTATGCTCGTGGATATGTCACTTATGGTACAGTAATAGCAACCCTCATTGCGACATTGGGGGATGCTGCATTTGTCTTAATTGGCGCTGCGGTGACAGATTCTTCATTCATTGCTCCAGTTATTGCAGTTCACCTAATATCGTTCATTGTTGGTGTTGCTTGGGGTTATCTAGTGGATGGTTTAAGGATCACACCGCGCAATCCGCTGGGTAAATTTGGTCCAACTTTCAAAGGCGACAATCTTCCAGACAATTCTCTTGAGTCTGACGAGGTAGAGTCTCATGAAATCATCGATGACCTCGGTAGAGAAGAAGCAGGTGGGTGGAGATATTTCCTTCTCCACCAAGGCTATACTATTTGGTGGATGGTCACGGCAATTGGTTTGATATTCGCTGTGTTACTACTGGTATGGAGTGCTCAAGATGCAGACTTCAATCTAGAAATTAGTTACAACCCATTGACTCTTCACGGTTTCATTACGTGGATTGGTTTGCTTGGAACTTCACTATCGGTCATATTATACATCTCGCAAAAGAATTGGATTCGAGATGATACCGAAGCATCGATTGGTGACAAACTCTATTCGATGCGTGAAACCATGATTCACTCAGCAAGCGAGACCGCTTTTGTCACTTTTTGGGTTATGGCAGCATACCTTGTGTTCGAGTTTTCAATGTTGTTTTCGGGAATGACAGAAGCTGATTTGGCCCGATATGGTGATGGGTTAATTGCCGTGGTTCTTGCTGCATTCATTGGACTAATCCCCGGATGTGGGCCACAAATCATTGCAATTACTGCATATACCAAGGATCTCCTATCGTTTCCCGCACTTACCGCCAACGCAATTAGTCAAGATGGGGATGCGCTGTTCCCACTACTGGTAAGACATCGAGCAGCGAGCCTTTGGGCGACAATTCATACTACAATACCAGCACTAATTGTCGGTATTTTCCTGATGGTTTTCGAAGTTTCATTCTAACATCAATCTACTCTAAAGGTACAAACTTTGGGTTTTTTGAATACCTTATGGCGATACTTGGCAACCATACGGTAAGCAATATCACGAATCGGCAAAGGAACTAGCCAACAAATGGGATACCACATTCGGTAATACCACTTCATGTACAATAAACAGCGAATAGCGGCGCTAGAACGCATGAATAGTTGGCCATTCCTGATGAGGTAGACAGTATCAGATTCACTATATTTCCTTGGCATTGCATGGATTAACCTCTGTGCATCTTTCGAACTATTTGGCCGATATCCTAAATTGGCTAATGGCTTCATACGCCTATCGAGGAATGTGGCAAGTCTATGGCAAAGTCCACAGTCTCCATCTAACAGCAAGAAATCTCGATTAATATCGCTACCAATACGCTCTGCTAATTCTATAGAATAAGTTCTTACTCTTACTCCGTCGGAATAATGGACAAGTTCTGGGGTTAGTATTTCATCAATCCCCAAATCGAAACTTTCAGTCAATGAATTTTCAGTCAACTCAACCTTGGCATGTTGAAATTTCCATTTGTTATGATGCGTGTAACCTCTCCTTAGGCTTCCCTTATGGTTGGTATACAAACCTGTCTCTTATACACATCTGACGCTGCCGACGAAGGTTCGAGTGTA
>CAXHFO010000261.1:0-2072 GCA_964015895.1 uncultured Candidatus Poseidoniales archaeon | reverse complement strand
CGTCAGATGTGTATAAGAGACAGGCTCTCTCCATAGGAAACGAATAATCTTTTGTCACATTCCATTGAGATAAATTCATTCGGTTGAGGGCAGATTTCATCACAAGAAGCGTGTTCTGAGTTTGAATTTTCTTTTTGCGCAAAGAAGTTGATTGTGAATGAATTGTGTAATTGTATAGTATTTTGTCAATAGGGATTATTTTGCCCACTTCGCTTAATTTTTGAAAGAAGTCATAGTCAACAGCATTTTCGAGAGTTTCAGAAAAACCACCAACTTTAGCCCAATCTCGTTTTCTAAACAATCGCGGATGATGAACAATCATTCCAAACAACATTCTAGTTCGAGTGAATTTTGGATGGTGCCATGCTTCTGAAAGTTCATTTGTCTCTCTATCGAATTTATTGTGTCGTCCATAAACACAACTAACCTTTGGCTTATCCTTTATCGATTTGAGGAGTTCTTCTAACGCGTTAGGTAATAACTGATCGTCGCTGTCGAGCTGTATGATAGTTATTCTAGGGTTATTAGCATAATTTTTTTCAAGGAATTCTCCAGTACCGTCTTCAGAACCATCATTGCATACAACTACCTCAAAATCTTTGTAGGTCTGATTTAGTGCAGAATTAATTGCTCTTGAGATTGTTTCTATGGCGTTGTATGCAGGAATGTAAATAGATACAAGAGGCGTTGAGGAAACAACGTCTGGGTTATAATCTCTGTAAGTTGGAACTTTGTCCAAAAGCATCGGCCTAGTGATTAATTTCCCAGCTTCTCGGTCAACGAATTCTCTCCCTCCAGGAGGTTCTTGATGCATTCCAAGCGCGTCTAACAGTGGAACAAAGTAATATCCTTGATTAAACACTCTATATCCAAACTCATTGTCTTCCGCACCCCATGCGGTAAAACTTTCATCAAATTCACCTGCGTGTTGAAAAACTCGTCTATGGAATGCTACATTACCGCATGAAGATGCTCTGAAAGGATGGGGGGAATCTTTTAGATTATTTGTTTCTAAATATATTGATTCTCTCCAATCTTTAGATGGTGATTGCTTCATAACAGCATTTTTCGTGGCTACTGGAGGTAATTCCAACATTATTGCGGGGGATTTCATAACCTCTTTAGGAGGAATATTATTTGCATCAACATATCGTCTATGCCCAATTAAAATCACTTTCTTATCCAAAGCTAACCATTTTGCATAAATCCTGACTAGGTTTGGTGTTGGTGCCATGTCGCAATCTAAAATTATTATATTTTCATAGCGGGCTGAGCGAACTCCAAGGTTTCTGACGTGGGAAAGTCGATATCCCTCATCTTTTTGTCGAACATAATTAATGTCAAAGAATTCTTGGAATTCTTCAATTAGCTGTTCAGGGTTGTCATCAGAGCCGTCATCTGCAATAATTATTTCAAGTAAATGCAATGGATATGACTGGTGAGTTAGCATAGCAATAGTTCTTCTCAACATATCAATTCGGTTATACACCGGAATTACAATCGAGATAGGTAGTGGCTGGAAATTATCATCAAGCATCTTTTCCATAAATGAATAGTCATTTCCTGCGCCTTCTATTTCCGGCAATACGAGCCCGTCTGGTAACTTTTCACCATACGCCCCCATATTCAGACACCTCCATTTGGACCAATTGATGCCCATTGCCGAATTTCACCAGAGTCGTAATTACTACTATGAATCTCACTATTTCCACCATGCCAATCAAGTAACTTATTCAATAAATCGAGTTCTGCATCTCTATGTACATCATCAATAATGTAAACTGCATTTTTAGGCAAGGAATCTAAAACTGATAATATACCGTGACGACCGATAGTTCCGTTAGGTCCATCAACAATTATAACATCTAAATCTGGTGGAATTATTTTTCTAACCTGTTCAGAGTCATACCAACCTAGTTGATTGTTAACTTCTGAGAACTCGTTTGGTTTGATAGGAATTAAATGACAAGTAGTTGCAAGTTTTCTAGCCCAAACTTCATCATGTTCTATTGAACAAATATCAAACGCTGTCTCTTATACACATCTCCGAGCCCACGAGACCGCTGATAATC
>CAXHFO010000260.1:0-2101 GCA_964015895.1 uncultured Candidatus Poseidoniales archaeon | reverse complement strand
ACACTCGAACCTTCGTCGGCAGCGTCAGATGTGTATAAGAGACAGGGCATATTGGTAACAATTTCCGGATTCTTTTACTTGCTAATTGGAATTAGCCTTGATATATATCTACCACTAACAGTTCTGCTAATAATTTGTGCACATTCTGCAAGTGGGGGTAATTGGGTATTGTCTACAGTACTGACTCAAATGTGGGTAGAAGACGAAGTCCGTGGCAGAGTATTTTCTATGGATATGTTGATTCTTGGTTCTAGTGCAGCATTATCAACTACAATTGCTGGATATTTAGTAGAATATCAAGGTTTGACGTTGAGAAATGGTTTTATTTCGTTTTCATTATTAATGATTATTTGCGGGATAATTTTTACGTTTTGGCGGCCAGATATTGACTCAACAGTCAAACAATAGGCTCAAAGAACTGCAAGGTTTGGGATTATCATGGGAGAGGGCCATTCTGCGTTTAAGACATCCCTTTTATCAGGCATACCTGATAATTTGCCTAATCACCCAGGATACGATGACTCTGTAGACCACGCACCAAATCGCCGCCAGGTATTGGATGAAAGTGGAAAACGCTTGGCTATCAAAAATGCATTAAGGTACTTCAAGCCTGATTTACACGCAACATTAGGCAAAGAATTCTTAGAAGAATTGAATTCCTTTGGCAGAATTACTATGCAAAGATATAGGCCAACTGAATATGAAATTAAGGCATATCCGATATCAGCATATCCTGCAAAATCACAACAAGCTGCGGCTATTATGCTAATGATAATGAATAATTTAGATAAAAGGGTTGCACAGTTTCCGCACGAATTAATCACCTATGGTGGTAATGGCTCTGTGTTTCAAAATTGGGCTCAATACCGTTTAACTATGCAATACCTATGTCAAATGACCGACCATCAAACCTTGGTTATGTATTCCGGCCACCCAATGGGATTGTTTCCATCAGACCCAAACTCTCCGCGTGTGGTTGTCACTAATGGAATGGTTATTCCCAATTACAGTTCAAGAGATAATTATGAAACCATGAATTCTATTGGTGTAACACAATATGGACAAATGACCGCTGGATCTTACATGTATATTGGACCTCAAGGAATAGTCCATGGGACAACCATTACCCTACTAAACGCTGCTAGAATGCATTTAGATCTGCCACCTGACCGAGATTTATCAGGAATCACCTTCGTTACATCAGGTCTTGGTGGAATGTCTGGTGCACAAGCCAAAGCTGCAGTTATCTCTGGTGCAGCATGTATTGTTGCTGAAATGAATGAACATGCTGCAATTAAACGTCATGCGCAGGGTTGGCTTACCGATTTGTCTTACGATATTGATAATTCAATTGATTTACTAATATCTGCTAGAGATGAGGGGAGATCAATATCCATAGGCCATATTGGTAACATTGTCGAATTATGGGAGGGTATTATTGAAAGGGGTGTAAAAATTGATTTGGGTAGTGACCAAACATCACTGCATAATCCGTATCAAGGAGGCTATTTTCCTGCAGATTACACCTACGAAGAATCGGTGCAAATGATGTCTAATACTCCAAATAAGTTCGCCGAGGAAATTCGTAAAACTTTGTGCAGGCATGCAGACGCAATTAACAAACTTTCAGACGAAGGAATGTTCTTCTGGGATTACGGTAATGCATTTTTACTTGAATCATCTAGAGCTGGAGCAAATGTATTGAATG
This sequence comes from uncultured Candidatus Poseidoniales archaeon, assembly GCA_964015895.1. GTDB lineage: Archaea > Thermoplasmatota > Poseidoniia > Poseidoniales > Poseidoniaceae > MGIIa-L1. The sequence goes on along the minus strand of CAXHFO010000260.1, from coordinate 393 downwards.
ATGATGGTAGTTTTCGATATCCTAGTTATGTTGAAGATATAATGGGGCCAATTTGTTTTGATTATGGTTTTGGCCCTTACCGGTGGGTTTGTACTTCTAGTGACCCCGAAGACTTGGCGAAAACTGACCAGATAGCAAAAGCGGTTTTGCAAAAACTAACAATAGGTGCCCCTTCATCGATAATTCAACAATTAAATGACAACATTAGATGGATTGAACATGCTGGAAATAATAACTTGGTAGTCGGTAGTCAAGCAAGAATCTTGTATGCTAATGATGTAGGAAGGCGTAAAATTGCCCTTGCAATGAATCAAGCAATTGCGGATGGCCACATATCAGCTCCTATAGCTGTCTCTTATACACATCTCCGAGCCCACGAGACCGCTGATAATC
>CAXHFO010000259.1:0-2124 GCA_964015895.1 uncultured Candidatus Poseidoniales archaeon | reverse complement strand
TACACTCGAACCTTCGTCGGCAGCGTCAGATGTGTATAAGAGACAGGTAAAGTCAATTGACCAATCAATATTACTCCACCCCTGTTCCTCGAGTGAAGTTACTATTTTTTCTTTGTCTGATAAATTATTGATCACGATACCAACAACGCCGCCACCACCGGCTCCCATGGCTTTCCATGTTGCAACTAAATCTTGTTTAGTGAACTTATCAAGAACTTCACTGAATGGTTGGTGGAGTTCTTTTCCAAGCATATCAACGGCAATCATTACTTGATTTATCGATGAAATTACTGCTGCTTTTGATTCCCTAGAGATTGCTGATGCCATATCTAATCCAGCTTGTCTTATCATGTCCAAGGCAGTTGAAATCTCCTCATCACCCTCATTGTAACGCGCCCAAACACTCTTGTGTAAATCACCAGAGACGTGAGTAATATGGCTATTAAACAATAAAATATGATTCTCCAGCCAATCGCAAAACTGTTTTGAGGGTGAAAGAGGTGTTACTTTGACTTCTTCATTGACGAAAGTAAGATGGTTTATTCCACCAAGTGCACTTGCCCACTGGTCTTGTCTACCGCCTTTATTGCCCATTAAAGCCTCAAACTGATAAGCAATTTCAGCAGTATTAAGAGAATCTTTTGAACTTGGCATGATTGTTGAAATAAGCCCGACATTCATTGCACCACTTGTGCCAAGTCCCGAACCTGTTGGCATATCTGTTGAATATGACAATGATATTTTCCGCTCATCATCAATGATCATCTCACTTCTAACGTATTGATTAATGGCGATATTTACCACTTCTCCGGTTTTATTTTGACAGTATACTGGAACATCTGTCCATCCTCCTGCTAAATCGATTCTTGACGGTACTCGAACCTCAATTTTGCGACCCATGCTTAACCTAAGTCAAATTGGTTCTTCAATAGTGGGTTTGAAATGGCAACTTACTGTGGGAGTAATATTCCGGAATGGAGGTGCCCCCTTGAATTACAGTATTCAACGCGTCAATGAAGATTATTGGCAAAAACGCTGGGATGAAGAAAAGGTTTTTCATTCAGAAATAAATCAAGGAAAACCCTCTTTCTATTGTCTTGAAATGTACCCATATCCCTCTGGGAAAATGCACATGGGTCACGTTAGAAATTATTCGATTGGAGATGCTGTAGCACGATATAAGAGAATGACTGGCCATGATGTGTTGTATCCGATGGGATTTGACTCATTTGGGATGCCGGCGGAAAATGCTGCAATAAAAGAAGGCGGACATCCTCACGAAATTACCGAACGTAATATGACCTCAATAACCAAGCAAATCAAAAGAATGGGATTTTCCTATGACTGGCGAAGAATGGTTAAGAGTCACGACCCAAATTATTACAAGTGGAATCAGTGGTTCTTCACCAAATTTTTTGAAACTGGTTTAGCATTTCAAGAATTTGCTCCGGTTAACTGGTGTAACCCTTGTAATACGGTTCTTGCAAACGAACAAGTCAAGGCTGGAAGGTGCTGGAGATGTAATGGACCAGTTAAACAAAAAGAAATGAGCCAATGGTTTTTGGATATTCCAAAGTATGCACAAGAATTGGTTGACGGCTTAGATACCATCAATTTCCCTGAAAATGTTGCGGCTATGCAAAGAGATTGGCTTGGCCGCTCAGAGGGTGCTGAAATAACCTTTGAAATCGAAGATTCCGATCAAACCATTACCGTTTTTACCACTAGGCCTGATACCTTGTTTGGAGTTACTTTCATCACTCTAGCCCCTGAACATCCTTTAGCAGAACAATTAGCCTTAGGAACTGAGTTTGAAGCTGATTGGAAGGCGCTAAACGATGAAGTATCGGTGATGACTGAATTTGACCGAATCAAGAACATGAATAAAAAGAAAGGAGTCCCTCTTGGAAAGTATGCAATTAATCCATTGAATGGCGAAAAAATACCTATTTGGAGTGGTAATTTTGTCATAGCATCTTACGGGACTGGTGCAGTAATGGCTGTTCCAGCCCACGATGAGAGAGATTTCGATTTCGCACAAAAATTCTCCATACCCATCAAACGTACATTGGTGATGAGTGAAGATGGCGATGCATCAGCCGAACTTACCAAGGCAGAAACTGA
>CAXHFO010000258.1:0-2127 GCA_964015895.1 uncultured Candidatus Poseidoniales archaeon | reverse complement strand
TCAATATTTTCGCTTCAGCTCTTGCTTCTTCAGATTGAATAACGTGGAGATTCATCTCATCACCATCGAAATCAGCGTTATATGGTGTACAAACTGCTAAATTAAATCTAAAAGTATGACCTTGCATAACTCTAACTTCGTGCACCATCATTGACATTCTGTGTAGTGATGGTTGTCGGTTGAAAATTGCGACATCTCCGTCAATCAAGTGACGCTCAACGAGCATACCAGGTTTAGGATTACCGTCACGGTCAAAGGTTGAAAGTCTATCTTCAACACCAGTTCTCTCGCCATAAATAGGGTCTTCAGGACTGCCACAATGCGGACAAATAACATCCAAGTGGTCCGGTAATGGTTCTGGATTTACTTTGTCTAGTTGTTCTAATTCCCACATCCATCTGTAATGTAATGCTGCTCTTGGATCGTCCTTTTCTAACGGATTGCCATTTATGTCTTCACCACGAAGATTAGCGATAGTAGCATCGTCATCAACAACATAGTTGGTAACCTCGATACTTGGATCAACCACAGACCGGCTGATTTCTTTCTTTATCACTAGCCCTGGCAGGAAATTCGGGGCAGGCAGTACTTGATGAATGTCTGGACGCATGGTTGTTTCTTCCATACATTCAGGGTTGTGACATCTGAATCCTGCATTGATTAAACGACTTCTTGAATTGATTCTTACTCTTCTCTTGTCTCCTCTGATAATATAATTCACACCAGGGTGCACATCAGGACCTCTTAGAATCATTTGACGCATTTGCTCTCTGTTTCTCATAGTTACTCTAATTGGAACTGTTAATTCACGAGCAATCTTTTCAGGAACACCCACTTCATTGACTCCAAGATATGGGTCAGGAGAAATAACTGAACGAGCACAGAAGTTTACACGCTTACCTGACAGGTTACTACGGAATCGACCTTCTTTTCCTTTCAGCCTTTGAGTTAGTGTCTTCAACGTTCTTCCTGAACGGTGTCTTGCCGGAGGAATTCCCGAGGTTTGATTATCAAAGTAAGTAGTTACGTGGTACTGTAATAGTTCCCAAAGGTCTTCGACAATCAATTGAGGTGCCCCAGAATCTCTGTTCTCTCGCAATCGCTGATTGATACGAAGAACGTCAACTAACTTGTGTGTCAAATCGTCTTCTGAGCGGTCTCCGCTGTCAAGGGTAATAGAAGGTCTAACAGTAATCGGTGGCACTGGTAGAACCTTCAAAACAGTCCATTCGGGTCTATTTTGAGTATCCATTCCAATAAATATTAGGTGTTCAACAGGAATGCTGCTTAACCATTCTCTAACATCTCTAGGATTGAGTTTACGCTCAGTCTCTTTTCCACTACCTTGAGTTTCAAGCTTTTCTTTGAAAGTTGTTGGCTTGTCTAGAGTAATCTTACCTTGAGCGGCTCCACAATGCATACAGACCTTTCTCTTGGCTCCAGATGTAACCTTTTCAATTTCTTTGATGATCTTAGAAAATTCTGTTGAACCGACACCGTGCTTTAGTTGGATATCTCTGACTCTGTTACGGTAGAAGTCTTGCTCACTTAATTCAGGGTTAGAAGGGTGAGTGTTTGCTTCATCGTGCAATAAAATCTTACTGCAAGTGTTACATGTAGCCTTTAATGCTGTTTTTATCAAACCCACAAAACCAATGTGTATTACTGGTAATTCCATTTGTATATGACCAAAATGCCCAGGGCTTTCGTCGTACTTACAGTTGTCAGTTGGACATACCAATCCTGGCTCGATTACCCCCATGTGCGGGTCCATCAAACCTTGACGGTATGCATGTCCATCATCTTTGTAAGTGTCAGCAGTCTTAACTTCAACAGCTGACATTTTTCTGATTTCGCTCGGGTCCATTAAACCGAAACGGATACTAGCGATTCTCTTTGGGATAAGGGTGGTAATTCTGCTCATCTTCTGTCCTCCAGTTCTAATCTCATGGCCACACCTAAACTCTTCATTTCGTCTAGTAGCAGCTTGAAAGCATATGATGTTTGTACCTTGTACACTTCTGCACCATCTCCGTGGATTGGACTAACGTAAGTTCTTCTCTTTGGATCATACCAAGCCAAGTGTCCAGATTGAGCACAAACATACATGTCTATACCATCAGATTC
>CAXHFO010000257.1:0-2128 GCA_964015895.1 uncultured Candidatus Poseidoniales archaeon | reverse complement strand
CACTAACCGCTTGGATATGGTCAGCAGCTTGGATGTTAGGATTGGTGACATGGAGTGCTGTTCTTGGTAATGTTCCCCCATACCAAGCCAATTATCTGACTATGTGGCATTTCAAAAGAAAAGGAATAGCGGAATCAATTTATGGCACGATGAAGATTGCTACAGCGGTCATCATGTTTCCAATCTGGTGGATTTTCGCGTCTTTATCGATAACAGTTCTGTTCTTAGCCACTTCTAGCCCTTTGTTTATACTATTGAATAAACATTGGTTACTGGCTTACTTCACCCAAATTAGTCCAATACTTATGTTCCTTATCTTGCTGGTATGGTGGCCAATTTCCGGGAAAATGCATATGAATCTCTATTCAAGATTAGTAAGAAGTTGGAGGTCATTAAAACGATGGAAGAATTGGCGCCAAAACGAATTAGATTGGGACAGTTTGCAAAAGCGTCAAAGGGAAATTGGCGGTATGTTAATTGGTTTAGGAGATAGTTTGGTACTTCCAGGAGACCCAGAATGGCAAGAGCCAAAAACTGGAGATGATGATTTCAAACACGTCACTCTGCGCTAGTAAAATAATTCAATTCATCCCTATATTATTTATGCATCCATTCGTACGGTATTACGGGTGAGCATGTGGTTGGTACCGAATATGTGAAAATGACGCCTAGTGCTCCCAAAACTGTGTGGCAATCAAAAGTAAACCAAAAAGATGTGGAGTTGCTGATTAATTCTAATGCAGTCTTGCTAGATGTATTAAGAGATCAAGTCGGTACACTAGGAGTAAAGCGTGGTTGCGATTTGGGGACTTGTGGCTGTTGCACCGTGATGGTTGATGGTGATCCTAGGCTGTCATGTTTATGTCTTGCAGGTCAGGTTAATGGCAGCCAAATAATTACCGTTGAAGGACTGGCTGATGGAGCACATTTGGCTCCAATACAAGCATGCTTTGCTAAATTTGGCGGTTCACAGTGTGGATTTTGTACGCCTGGATTCCTAGTTGCTTCTCAAGCCTTATTGGATTCTAATCCAAGTCCTACTAATGACGAGGTATCAGAAGCAATAGAAGGAAATTTATGCCGTTGTACTGGTTACCAGCAGATTGTCGAATCAATCCAAGAAGCAGCTAAGATTCACCGCGGGGAAAATGCCACTCCAAAGGCAGCTAGCGACCCACATCCTGACCCACACCCCAGCGGCCCTGGAGAACCATCGATGCCCCCTGGTCATGCGAAGTGATTACTATGTCAGGCGGATATCGACAACAACCTGGTAAATCTTCTGGTAAGAGGAGAGACGGCAAACGTGTTGCCGGCCAACAAAAGTTTCCCCCACCAGGTTCAGGTGGTTCAAACCCCGTAATGGAGCCAAGAGATCTCGATTTCATCCCAGAATCTGTTGGCGGAAAAGAGCCACAGCCGGCGGGTTCACATATTCACGACCGTATTAGGACTGGAACGGTAGTTGGTAAATCGCTCCAATTGGTTGACTCAAATGCCAAAGTAACCGGTCAAGCATGGTATGGAGATGATGTTAGGCTAGCCAATGAAACAATTGGTAAAATTCTACGTTCACCTCATCACTATGCCAAGATAATTTCCATTGATACAAGTAGAGTTGAAGCATTACCCGGAGTTATCTCGGTAGCCACCGGTCAAGATGCAACAAATCGTTTTGGCGTTCTACCCGTTACCAAGGACGAGCATGCAATGTCGGTTGAAAAGGTGCGACACATGGGAGATTTAGTCGCTTGTGTATGCGCAGAAACTGAGGCAATAGCAATTGAAGCTCTTGCTTTATTTGACATTGAGTGGGAGATTTTAGAGCCAGTTTTTGACCGTAAGAAGGGGCTGGAAGACGTAGATGAACCAATCCATTGGCGAGGTAAGTATCATCTGTCAAGAACCAATGTCCAGAAGCGTGTGTTTCAAGAATTTGGCGATCGTTCTCTAGTCGAGGACCCACATGCTGCATCACACGGCAAATGGTCTATGGAAGGTGTTCACCACGGTTTCACTGAACCACATGCAGTTGTGGCTCATTGGGACCCTAACGGACGTCTTCAACTTTACACCCCTCAACAAGTTCCCCACTATACTCACCGTGCGCTATCAACAGTACTAGAGG
>CAXHFO010000256.1:0-2129 GCA_964015895.1 uncultured Candidatus Poseidoniales archaeon | reverse complement strand
TAGACCCTTCTGAACACATTGATACTGACAAAGATGGTATTGGCAATAACGCAGATTTAGATGATGATGGCGATAACTATACCGATGATAATGAATTAGATTGCCTTAGCAATCCATTAAGCGCATCATCTGTACCACAGGATAACGACAATGACAATCTATGTGACAACTTAGATTTAGATGATGATAACGATGGATTTCGTGATGCAAATGATGCATTCCCATTTGATGATGCTGAGTGGTTAGACACCGACCTAGATGGCATGGGTGACAACGCCGATACAGATGACGACGGTGATGATTTCACAGATGAGGTTGAGATAACTTGCGAGTCGGATCCAAAAGATAGTATTTCAATTCCGAATGATACTGATTTTGACGAACTATGTGATTCGCAGGATGAAGATGACGACAATGATGAGTGGAGTGACATCGATGAGATTGCTTGTGGTAAAGATCCGCTATCAGGCACAAGTATCCCACTGGATACAGACAAAGATGGAATATGCGATTATTTAGACACTGATTTGGATGGTGATGGAGTCGAAAATACTGAAGATACCTTTCCATTTGATCCTGAAGAGAGCACTGATAGTGATGGTGACGGAGTTGGCGATAATGCCGATGCATACCCAAATAATCCTACGGCTAGTATCGCTGGAGAACTTGATGAGTCGTTTAATTTGACCTTGGTATTGGCAATCTTTACAGTAGTAATTATTGCTATTCTTGGCACTACTATTTACCTCAAAAAGCGAAACACTGATGCCGAATCGAAAACTCATTCTACTGATTTAACTGAACAATCGGAATACCACCAATTTGTTGATGAAAATGGAACTCATTGGTTAAGGCAATCTGATGGAACTATGTATTGGTGGAATGGTCAAGACTGGACAAAGTATAGTTAAAGAAATAGTATTTCTTTGTTGAACTTTCAAAATAGATTAACTTATAATCATCGCTTAAGGAGATTAACTTGCTAGCATGAATGATAGCGTCGAAGGTGGTAAAATGAGTGTTATACTGAAGATGAAGGGCATCCAACGATACTATGAAACTCCGGCTGGAGTTGTGAAAGCTCTTGATGGAATAGATATCGAAATTAATCAAGGTGAAAGGGTAATTTTACTAGGCCCATCTGGTTCAGGTAAAACCACTCTTCTAAATTGCTTATCTGCGCTTGATAGCCCAACTAATGGCAACTACATCTTCTTTGGTGAACAAGTCCCTAGAAATGATTCTGAAAAAATGACATCTTTTCGCAGGGAAAATATCGGATATGTTTTCCAATTCTTCAATTTATTACAGGATTTAACAGTTATAGAAAATATACATCTCATTCAAGAATTAGCCGGTAAAAAAGATGCCTCACGTGCAAAGGAACTGCTAAAGTTGGTCGGTCTTGAAGATGAAATTAATCGGTTCCCTGGAGAAATTAGTGGTGGTCAACAACAACGTGTTGCTATTGCAAGAAGCATTGCTAAGCGGCCAAATTTACTACTTGGTGATGAGCTAACTGGCAATCTTGATACTGAAACCTCGCAAAAAGTAATGACCGCCCTAGTTAATGCCTGCAAGGAAGAAAACATCACCGCAGTATTCGTGACCCACGATGAAGGATTAGTGCAATATGCCACTAGAGTAATCCGCATTGATAGTGGTAAAATAATCTCAGATCAATTAGTCAACAATGAGAATGAATGAGGTGATTATATGTCTACTTTGCTCAATAAACGACTTGCAAGAAGTCTATGGGGAACCAAACTTCGCTTATTTGCCGTTGTGTTTATGGTCTCAGTAGGAGTATTTGCCGGCATCACTTTTGGCGGTTATTCCCATAACTTGGACGGTATGTATGAAACAATGCATGCTGATGATGAAGATGGCGCTAATCTTGGTGACCTATGGATTGACAATCGTAGCACATTATGGAGTGCAGAGCAAGTAGCTGGATTTTGCGAAGAGTTGACTGAATCTTTAGATCAAATATCTATTCAAAGTATCGATTCATGTGAAGGTCGCACTATCCTCCAGGGGGCAATGTTCTATGACGATAATGGCGATGAGAAAATTATTAATTCACTATGGCATCTGTCTCTTATACACATCTGACGCTGCCGACGAAG
>CAXHFO010000255.1:0-2152 GCA_964015895.1 uncultured Candidatus Poseidoniales archaeon | reverse complement strand
TGATACGGTCGAACAGGTCGTTGACTCCGATGAAGAATCTCAAGAAGACCAGCAAAAATTTCTTGCTATGGCAGAAGAGATTGCAGATGATCTGTTAGCCCAACTCAATGATGATGACGAGGTTTACGTGGCTCCTGAAACAATCCTAGTATCAGAGTATGATGTTGGCGAAGTAGACCCTAATCAATTAACTGATGATGAAAAATTAGTCAGTCACAGCGATGTTAATGTTGTGCAACATGAGACTTTAGATGAGATTGTAGAACATCTCGCAGATGCACAAATAATTGGCGATATCCCAGTAGAAGTTGAATTTTAACGGCAATTTGTCATGCCATTAGCTTTTGATGCAAAAATTGCTGGATTAATGCATACTATTAGAAGGGGGAAGTCTTTCCAAACTAGTATGAGAGGAGGTTTAGCGGTGAAGTCATTGGCGATGTCTGCCTTGATGCTATGTTCCACTTTGCTAGCAGGATGCATAGATTTAGAATCGACTGTCAACCCACGGGCGCAACTCCAAGCTTATCCATTATTTATCCAAGAAGGTGAAACAATCACTTTGGATGCAAGAGATTCCGATGCAGTAGAAGGGGTCATCACTGATTTTGAATGGGATTTTGGTAACGGGCAAACTTCTGATACGGTGGTTGGGTTTACCTCTTTTACCTACGAGCGATTCGGAGTCTATACTGTCACTTTAACAGTGAAAAATAGCGTTGGTGGTGAAGACCAAGTATCTTCTACCATTGTAGTAAACGGTGCGCCAGTGCTAAACTTAACAATTCCAGACAGCATAAAAGCTGGTGAGTCAGCCTTACTTGATGCCTCAGGTAGTTTCGACCCAGAGGGTAAAGAATTGCGATATTCTTGGGATTTAGATTGGTCCGTTGATACGGACAAAGACGGTGATAATCGAAATGATGTTGATGCCATCACTCCAACAGTCTTACTGCCGACCAACAATTCTGGAACAAAGCGCGGCAGCCTGACAATATCTGATGGTGATGGAGCGACTGATTACCAATCCTTTGAGATTGAAATTTCCACACGAACCTTCGAAGTAGAATGGAAAACCGAGGAAATAGTCATGGATAGAGATGGTTATCTTGACCAAGGAACCGCTTGGGAGGAAAGTATTAATCCCGGAGTTGAAGGGCGAATAATTTCTTTCTATGCCATTTTAGAACTGGACCAAGAACTAGGCCCTCAAGACAATTTCACCCTAGAATTATCGATTCCAAATGACGGTTATTCCAAATCTGCAAAAACCCAAGGTGGTAACATTACCGCTAACGAGACTTCGAAAGCGGAAATGGATCGTTATGCAATAAATCCAGCAGGCGAAGACGGCACATATACCGCTGATTCTGCCGAAGAAGTATTGGCGCTATTACTGGATAAACCAGGCTTTAGAACTGCGCAAGGTGAATGGGAATGGACAATTTTTGCCCAACAAGCCGACCCCGACCCGCTAATAGAGGGCTTTCCAGATCCAGATCCCGGAAATGACTGGACCTTACAAGTAGTAATTGAAATCCAAATACCAGTTCTTACAGAGGTTGCAGTTTGATCCTGTTGAGAATGAAACAATAATCAATAACAAATAACTCGGAGGGTTTGAACAGCATGGTAGATACTGTAGAGATTAGCAAAGTTAACATCAAAGACTCACTGGTTGTTGATGTATCAGTATGGATGAATCATCCAGATGACTGGGAATTTAGACCGTCTCTTTCATTATCTGACAACCAATTCACGATTTCCGACATCAGTAGCGGTAAGCACCTAGCCTCTGTTGAATTATCAGATGAGCAGGTGGAAACTCTGCAACGTGATCGAGTTGCAGAACTAAAAGTTAAATTCCAAGTCCATGGCATGCATGGCAAACTTCAAACAATCAACCCAATTATTGCTGATGGTAAAGCAAAGAAACTTGCTACTGCAAGTTGGAAGACGACACAACCAGTAAACTTTGATTGAGCAATTTGTTTGGGATTACCACCATATCTTTGATATGGGTTCACTTGGTTTTGTCTTGTTATGAAACATAACAGGGGTGGCACAGGCACCCAAAAGAAAGCCAGATTTGAGAGATTGAAACAGGAGATAATTAGTTTTGTTACCGCCAACCATGGGTGCTGTCTCTTAT
>CAXHFO010000254.1:0-2159 GCA_964015895.1 uncultured Candidatus Poseidoniales archaeon | reverse complement strand
ATCCACCTTGAGAAATCTTGGGCTACTTCTGCCTTAGAGATATCAAACTCGCCATCTGTATCACATTCATTGTTAATTTTAGTAATTAGTTGATTTATTTGGGAAGTTGATAATCCAAGTACGTCTCTTAAGTTTACCATGCCATTACAGAACTTTGCCGGATATCCCGATATTGGAGACAAACAATCTCCCACATATGCATTCTTAGCATCTTCAAGGGAAACTTCTACCATTGCAACAACACTTGCACTCGGAGATGACTTGGCAGCAGATTGAGAGGGCTGTGGATTATTTATCAGCGGCTTGGCCCTTGGAAAATTAGTTACTTGACTGTGAGCTTCTATTGGCCCTGCTCTAAAGTCTTCAGATAATTCCTCTGATGTACCAGATGGCCATTGAAGGGTTCTACCGGCAAGATATAATCCAGCCATTGCGGTAAGGAAAGAAGCAATACCTCCTTGCTTAGGGTGATTAGTCATGATTGGTAAATGTGGCTTGCCTTCTAAGATTTGAGTGGCAAACATTGTCAAAGCACGTTTCGGCCCTACTTCAATGAAGACTCTAGCCCCCGAATCATACATCTTTTCGATTTGTGAAGTCCATTCGACTGAAGACGCCATTTGTGGTGCTAATTTAGCAAGAACTGCGGTTTTGGAATCCTCGCCAGACATCTCGTAAAATTCACCATCAAAATTTGCTGTTATCGGAATTTGTGGCCAGTTTATTTCTAAGGTTTCTAAAAATCTTCGCAGCGGTTCATTGGCTGGCGCAACGATACGCGAATGGAATGCATGTGAAGTCGCCAATTGTGTAGTGGAGAAACCTTTAGCTTCAAAATCCTTCATTACTGCCTTTACCGCCTCACTTTCACCGGCTATTACCGTCATCTTTGGAGAGTTTTTATTCGCTGCTATGACGTACCCGTCTGCGGAATTAAGCATCTTTTCGACTTCTTCATATGGCGCTGTTACACTAGCCATTAATCCTTTGTCATCGATTTGCACCGAACCCATTTCTGTACCTCTTGCTGCTGAGGCACGCAATGCACCATCCATGTTCAAAATCCCGGAAGACATCAATGCAGCATACTCTCCTAGTGAGTGACCAGCCACCATGTCTGGAGTTTGTCCGTGAGCATTGAGTAGTCTTTCAATCGCCAAATCAGCGGTCAGCATTGCAGGCTGAGTATATTCTGTTTGCTTGAGTTTATGCTCAGATTCTATCAATTCTTCTTTCGAGAGGTTAGTTCGTAATACGAAACTAGACAATGTTTCTCCTTCCAAAACCTCGACCATGGTTTGATCGGATTTCTCCCACACCTTTTGTACCGAAGTGTAACGCTTGTTGAGATCGTAGGTCATGCCGACGTATTGGCTTCCTTGCCCAGGATACATATGGGCAATCTTGGCCTTTGCTGGAAGAATTGGTTCATTGGTAATCATAACGCCTTGAGACTGTAAAAAGCCCCACTTGTTACTGTCTTCCATGGCTTTTAGTGCAAGGCCTACCCGTTTGTCATAATCTGCCCAATTAGTGGCCACTATCGCCATGCGATAAGAATCGGATTTGTCGAAATCCGAGGCTTGCATCAATTCAACAGACAACCGACGGCCACGTGGATCCTCATCAAAAGATGGGCCGTCAAATGATTGATTTTTGAGTTTTGACATCAAAATTTCGATACTATCTCCAGACAACAACAAGATGCCCCCTTCAATAGATTTCAGTTCTTCATGATTCATTGTTGGATTTGCACTGGCATCTAGAATAGATGGAGCAGACGGCATAGTGGTATTACCGCTCCATTTTTGTTGCCAACTATCAGCGATTGGCGTGTGATATTCAGGCTCATAGCCTTCCAAGGCTATGTGGAAATTTGTTCCACCAAAACCGAAAGCAGAGATTCCTGCCCTACGCGGATTTTCTAATGGTCTGGCCCACTCTCTAGCTTGTGTTGGTACAAAAAATGGGATTTCATCCCATTGCACTGTTGGATTAGGCGTCTCAAAACCTGCTGATGGCGGTATAGTGGCGTGGTGAAGTGCCATTACTCCTTTGATTACTCCTGCGATTCCGGCTGCCGCTTTAAGATGGCCAATTTGTGATTTAATAGAGCCCACAGCCACATAATTACCCCCTGAAAAACCAGTCCACAAAGT
>CAXHFO010000253.1:0-2166 GCA_964015895.1 uncultured Candidatus Poseidoniales archaeon | reverse complement strand
TCGCCCACATCAGGTAGCGATGAATAATCTGGCGCACCATCGCTCATTGGTGGTACAGGCTCCCAGTCAGATTGAGCAGGGACGTATGCAGGGTCTCTAGCAGAAACAACAAATCCAAGAATTATTTCTGAATTGGCAAACTCATCGTTGATAATCATTTGAGCAGTAAGTTCAGGGGATTCCATTTCATAAGATTCCATATCGATTGGTTGCAGTGCGGTAAGAGCACCGGGAATCATGAAGATAGATAAGATAAAAACTGCGATATGAACCTTATTTTTTTGCGGAACAAACCACTTTGCAAAAGCGTGAAATTTTGTTCCCATGAACTTTGCTTAATGTTTTAGCATTTGAAACCATGTATATAACTCGCTTTTCTTTAGCAGGGTCATGGCAACCCTGTTGATACTAAACCAACAACCCTATGATGGGACCGATGTTACGTGGAATGCGCTTCGATTAGCGAGACAATTACACAGTGACGGAATTAAAGTGAGAATATTCCTGATGAACGATAGTGTAGATTTGGTAAGAGATGGAATATCTCCTCCAGAAGGTGTTGAGGATATGGTTGCTATGACCAAGGATTTGATTGCCAGAGGCGTTCCGGTAAAGGTCTGTGGAACTTGCCAACAAAGATGTGGAGTCCTCAAGGGTCAATCCTATTACCAAGGAGCGCAATATTCCACTATGGCAGAGTGCTCTGACTGGGTGCAAAGTAGTGACAAAGTCCTAACTTTCTGAGTTGACTCAACAACATCCTTGATCTCTACTCGGTGCACTGACAAATACCACTTTATCGACATCTTGAGTATTCTTAAGCTGTTTTATTACCGATCGAAAGTTCTCAGCAGACCCGGTTGCTTGCATGACATTTACACAGGTATGACTTTCTTTGAGGCTACTATGGTTATGGGTTGCAACATCAATTTCAGTTGAGTGTCGAATACTTAGTAATTTACTTTCGATACCATGTTGGTAATAAGTTATCAAATGACCTTGCACAACCTCATCACCTGCCATATTCTCTAAATCTCCCCGCTGTTGCATTTCAGAAAAATACAAGGCTGCATCTCGTAAGAATCTACTTCGATTTTGATATCCCGATTTCACAATTAGATCTTCTAGAATTCCAGCAAAATATTTGTCAGCGCTAAAGGAGATTATTTGGCTCATGCACAGGCTATCTTGCGCCCACTAATAATAATTCGCCAACCGCTAATTATTAACATATATTATATAGTTAATAGTGAGCGGAAAGGCCATGCAAACCAATTGGCATAGGGCAGTTTTAGTAAGTTTATTGATGATTTTTTCCAGTCTCGCTGGATGTCTTAGTACAGATGAAGAGGAAGATGAAATCGGCACGATAATGGCATCGACATACCACGTTCAGCAACTTGTAAAAGCAATAGTTGGAGACGATGTTACTGTAGAATTAATGAGTACATCCAATATCCCGGTTCACGATTATGAACCAACAGCAAACGACATAATTAGGCTCCAACAGAGTGATATTTTCTTCTATCACGGGCTCGACCTAGAGCCATGGGTCGATGAAATTTTGACAGGACTTGGTAGCGATGCCCCACTATCGGTTCAAACTCACACATTGCCAACAGGAGAAACACTCCTAGATTACGAATCGTTACTCATTGCAGATTTGTGCGAAACCCTAGATGATACTGAATTCGAAACTGTTCAACTCGCTAATGGTCATTCAACAGATATGCCTGAAATCCATGCAGAAAGCGTACTACATCAACTAACATTCCCAGTAATGGAAGACGATCACGACGATGATGACCACGATGGACATGATGAAGATGGACATGACGACCATGGTGACGAAGACGGACATGATGAAGATGGACATGACGACCATGGTGACGAAGACGGCCACGATGACCATGATGGACACGACGAACATGCTCACAATGAACCAGAAAAAGTCATTACAAACCCAGAAGGCTGCACTGCCTCTGATACCGTCATAGCAATATTCCACCTTGAAGAAGGCGTTCACCACGTTGAATTCATGTCAGAAAACTTGACCCAATTCAACATGGTTACCATGAAGATGAACGGCGGACATGCACATCACGACCATCATGGACACGGTGACGAGCACGGTGACGAGCACGGTGACGAGCACGGTGACGAGCA
>CAXHFO010000252.1:0-2171 GCA_964015895.1 uncultured Candidatus Poseidoniales archaeon | reverse complement strand
TGCAAACTGGATACTTGTAGCATTCCTGTTACATGTGGTGAAATTTTCGGATACAATACTGTGTCTACTGATGGTTTATCGCCCATGTACGGACTTTATACTCGCAGTTGGTAATGTTTTTTGATAGATGACACGATTTATTGAGTGCGCAGTGTAGGAACAAGCATGGAGAGAAGACCGGCAACTGATATATTCCATGATTGGGCGTTAGTTGGCAAAGATGAAGGAATGGAAAAAGGGCATGCATTTGCTGTCAATGAAATGCTAGACTTCATCTTCAAACAGGCTCAAGAGTTGCCAGACAAATTTTCGGCAATTGACGTTGGATGCGGAAATGGCTGGGTAGTTCGACTATTGAAAAATCACTTTGCTTGTGATTATGCTGAAGGTATTGATGGCGCGACTGCCATGATTGAGAAGGCTGAAACAATTGACCCAGAAGGTAATTACTCAAAGCGTACCTTACCAGAGTTCGAACCTTCGAGAAAATATGATTTTTTACATTCAATGGAGTTTCTATACTACCTCAACGACCCGCAAAATATGCTTAAATTATTTTTTGACCAATGGATAAACTTACGCGGCTGGGCGGTTATTGGCATCGACCACTATCTTGAAAATGAGGAAAGTCTGACTTGGCCTGAACATGTTGGAGTAAATATGACGACGCTAAGTATTAATCAATGGCTAGAGGCTTGGAGAAATGCTGGATTCTCTAATATCAAGCACTGGCGGACTGGAAAAGATTCATCGGAAACTCTAATCATCGCAGGTCAAAAATTAGCTTGATTTATTATTGCCAAATATTGAATCTATCGCTTCACAACTGAAACATTGCTTGCCATCGATGCTTGAACAGCTCTCTGGTTCTTCCACAGTTGATGGTTCAGCGGATAATTTAGCGATCCAATCTAGATGTGATAGTAAATTGCGCTTAGCGATTGTAAACTCTTCATTTGTTAATTCAACACACCTACCCGATGCGGCAATCAATATTGCTGGAGGTAAAATCTCTCGTCGCTCTTGTTCTGGTTTATCCGATTCTATCGCCTCGAGGGCTAATGAGTAGAGAGTCAACTGAAATTTATGCTTTTCGAGAATATCTTTTTCTGCGGTGGTTCGGGGAAACCTACTCAATGGGTCTCCCTGGGTAATTTGTAAGCTAGAGCCATCATTTGGATTATCTGGGTTGAAATCTCCTCTGCAGCCTGTGGTCTTTAGGTCGACTACCTGTAAGAAGCCGCGCTTGCTTGCATCTCTAAAGGCTAAAACTAAGTCAGCTCGGCCATCGAAACTGATCTCAACACTTGTCACTTCTGCTAGCTTTTTCAACCCCTGAGTTGAGAAGCCTAATCGATAAATATCTTTGAGCGTAATTTTGTGCTTGAAGAAAAAGGGCAATTCAGTTCTTAACGCTTCTGGAGTGCGGTTGTGATATGTTTGACCCGCCGAGAATTTACCAATTAACCCTTGATTAACCAGTTTAGCAAGATGTAGCAACCTGTCTTTCATCATAAGCGCTCTTTGTTTTTCGAATCCTTCAGTGGAAAATGAAAGTCCTTCCTCAAGTAATACTTCTTCAACTAAATCAGGGTCAAGTAAGTCGTTTGTATTCTTATTTTGCCATGTTTTTGGCAGAGGCAAAATAGCCGGTTGGTTTTTCTCAAATGGGTTTTCTAACCCCAGCTCCAATAATCTATGCATCAATAGGCCAAATAATTTAGGCTCACAAAACAAATCGCCTGAGGTATGTTCAGAGAATTGCAACTCTCTTATTTTCAACATACCTGGGAACCAACCTTTGATTTCTGATATCCAAAAACTTCGTTTGCAGTCAAAACTTGTATCTAGTTCGTTTGGACTCAATCTTATTTTGTGCTGAACGGGGAACATTGTCGGTTTTTCAGCCGCAAAACTAGCATACTTTTCGAGAGCCGTCGTTGCCTGGGATTCTATATTGTACCATTTCTCTAACGGCGTTATTTGGCTGCCAGACTCGAAACATTCTGGGCCATGATATATTCTAATTGATTCAACGCATTCTCCGCCGAGCATGGCATCTTGATACAAAGAATATGGGTCTAATTTGACAAGAGTTTCTTGATATGGAGATAAAGCAGCATCGAATATATCGTCGGGCAGTAACCAAGGAGAATCTGTGATACAATTGC
>CAXHFO010000251.1:0-2231 GCA_964015895.1 uncultured Candidatus Poseidoniales archaeon | reverse complement strand
GATTATCAGCGGTCTCGTGGGCTCGGAGATGTGTATAAGAGACAGGTTCACAAGATATCGGTTTTGCCGACCATGTGATTGATTTAGGCGGTGAGGGGTTCCTAGGAGTAGGCCAATTGAATTTAATTGATGATGGCGGTGGAGTTGTAATCTTAAGTTTCACTCAACTAACTGAATTTCAACCATTTGAGGTAATGAGAGTCGAATGGGGTGGAGATACTGGGTTTTTCCTTACTCCAAGCCAGTCATTAGAATATCTGCCACCAATATTTCCACCAACGCAAATAGACTGGCAGATTTCATCATCCCCAAACCCTGGGATTGTCAATTTGGTTTGATTTTATAGGTTGCAGTCCCATTAAATAATCGGATGCTTCATGAACCTCAGGGCGTTAGGAGTGTCGTTCCCCATGCAGCCAGTTGGTATGTACTCCCGTGACCGATGCGTAACAGGAGTCCATGGACTTGATGAGATTTTACGCGGAGGAATACCTTACGGCTCTACTGTACTAGCAGCCGGAACTTGTGGTTCAGGGAAAACAACATTGGGCATGGAATTTCTTGTTAGAGGTGCCAATGCGGGAGAAGCATGTGCTCATTTTACCGCAACAGAGCCATCGGTGAAATTATTGGAAAACATACGCCAATTCGGATTTTTTGATATGAAAATGGTAGATACTGGATTGATAAATGTCTTCGATATGGATGTATTGTATTCTTGGCTTGGTTTGGAAAAGTCAACCTTTGATTTAGACGATGTTCATTCGCTAATCAAGTCAATTGTGGATATCGTCAATACAATTGGTGTAACTAGACTTGTTATTGATTCGGTCACAACACTATGTTACAAGATTAAATCAGAACAACTCATCCGAGATTTCTTGTTCACCTTAGGTAAAAAACTCGCAACATTGGGTTGCACTACGATATTAATTGCAGAAATAACGTCGGCAACAGAAAACGCTCACTGGTCATCATTTGGTGTTGAAGAAGCGATATGTGATGGGATAATCGTTCTTGGTGACATTGAACGTATGGGCCATTTGTTGAGATTCTTACAGGTAGTGAAAATGCGGGGCACCTCTCATAGCCGGGCGAAACATGCAATTGAACTAACACCGCTAGGTGTTATGTTAACCCCGATGCTCAAGTGGGGCGCAGTAAATGATAACGTGAATAGATGGGGTTCGTGAAATGTTTGAACTAGATCAAGGAATTGCCGACCAATTAACTGAGGTATCGCTAAACAGTTCAGTTCAGGTTAGGTGTGGTAACTCAAATTCCTTCATGGTCACGGCAAGTACGCTCATACCTCTATTACAAATGTTTGAGATGAAAGGTGTTTATATTTCTGCAAGTCGCGGTGCAGCCGAGGTAATCAAAGGCTTTGAGTCGGTTGGAATTGATGTATCTGAAATTCAATTTATTGACCTAGTTTCCTCCGGGATTTTGGGTGGCACCAATATCCCGTACAACAATGTTCATTTTGTCGATAGTCCAATCATGCTTGAATCAATCTTGCTCAGAACCCTATACATCCTCAAAACCAACCAATCTGAACGAAATTTTGTCTTCATTGATAGCGTAAATGCTCTGGCAATTTACAATGAAGACAGAATGCTTGCAGAATACTTGCATACCTTCATTAACACTTTCAGGCAACAAGACGTTCTTTCAGTAATCTTAAACGTGCCCGACCAAACACCGCCATTGGTATTATCAAATCTAGACTTATATTGTACAGATTTAGTTGACAGAGGTCAAGTTGTAATTCATTGAGTGTGAGAGTATGGCCAAAGAAGTACAATTTGACTCCGAGGATGAGGAATTCTTCGGCAGCGTCGGTTCGTTTGGCGTGCCGAAATTCGATAATGAGATGCGCGGTGGTGTACCAAGAGGATTTACCATGATTGCCTTTACAGATACTGGTTCAGGAAGTGAGTTATTTGCTAAGCAATTTGTCTCTCCAGCCGAAGAAGCAGAGAATACCATATACATTTCAACTAATGAAGGCCAAGCCGAGATAGTTCGTATTTTCCAAAAATATGATTGGCCATTAGATATCAATGTTAGAACGATAGGTGAAGAGTATAACTCTAACGTTCTAGAAAAAGAACTTTTAGCAAGTAGATACCGTCTCGAGGGCTTTAGGTTAGAAGACATTCAACGGCTTGCCCAGACAAGATTTGTTGAGGAGAATAATCAAGATTATCTGACGGAAGTCACCAATG
>CAXHFO010000250.1:0-2259 GCA_964015895.1 uncultured Candidatus Poseidoniales archaeon | reverse complement strand
CTACACTCGAACCTTCGTCGGCAGCGTCAGATGTGTATAAGAGACAGCAGGCTACCAGGTAATCGATGGCGACCGTATCGCTGACACGTTTGTTAATAGCGTTACCAAAGCCGGGCAATCATGGACTTTGGCAGCGAGTATAGAATCAGATTTATCGCTTACAACAAACTTAGATCGATTCCAAAATAAGGTAGAATCTCTAGAAACCGCGGTTGGAGACCGATGGCTTTCATTTGCATTATCTGGGGGGGAATCAAATCATGTTTTTGTGGAAAGTGACAGTATTCCAACCCTAATTGGAGTAGAGGATTCTGGCCATATCGTTCTGCCCGCGCCTCATCCCCATTCGACGAACCAATGGTCACTTGTCGGGGATGGAGCGATGACACTAGTAGCCTATCTCTTGGCAATTCATACCTGCGATGAGACAAATCTAATGCAAAGAGGTTGGAAGAAGAGACAATCTGTAAAGAATGTAGATCGTAGTAAATGGGACGGTAAAAATCAATTTTCCAATGATATCGAATTACTGATTAAACAAAACCTTGGTAAACATAATTCTGTTTCTAATTGGGTAAGAACAACAATTGGTGGTGAGGCAAATCTGATGGCCATTACTTGTAATTACGGTGGCAGTTTGTTATCTATTGGCATCAGAAATAGCGGAACACAGGCAAAAATTTCAGTTTCAGCAAGGCTAGAGTATGGTGGTAACTCTGGTGGCATTCAAATGGTAATTGATGACGTATGTCAGCAACTAAACAACTTCATGGCTATCCGTTGATAATAGCTTTCTCATATGTTTGGTTTAGGTAAGTCACAATACCAAGCAGCACAGATGAAGCGATTAACACTGCCAACATCGTTTCAATTCCTGCACCAGTGCTGAATAAGACCATTGCAACAATCCAAGATAGTATCATGTCTATTGCGCCAAATACTCTCCATGCCTTTCTCATTGTGAGGATCCCACTAACCCATGAAGTTGTCGAACAGAGCATCAATAACACCGAGACGATTAGTAAACCATCCCAACCAAAGCCTGCAGGAATCAACATCAAGTGCATCGACCATAAGCCAGCAGCAAGCCAAATTCCAGAGTCAGAAATAATGGTCCATACGACAAATATTATGCTCAACAAGCCACTGATTGTCGCTATCAGATGAATTCCAGGCACTGCTAAGCCAACAATGTCAAATGTCCAATACGCAAGTCCTGTGAAGGCAAACGGAATCATCAACCATGAGATCATTACAGCTGCTGGTTGCGTCCAAACCCACCCTCTGCGAAGCACCATTACGATGGCTAAGATTCCAGCAAAGCCCACGGAAATCAAACCAGCAAAGATTACCCAAGCTGCCCTACCAGCAGCGCCTCGATGATCCTCCAAGCCACGCTTAATCCGCTGCCCTTCAACCCAGTCATAGGCAACGACACAAATTATCAGCACAATTTCGACAAATACCAATGGCAATGTCCAATCAATCATACCTCCATCTAATGGATTGACCTGATACATAACGGGTACTTCACCACCAATAATTAAAGCCATGATTCGATCCATGACTAGTAAGTAAACCACACCTTCAACTGCATTAGGGATTCTTAGGCCCAAATCATTTCTGCCAACCAACCCAATACTTGCTAATGTGCAAAGCCCGGCTGTAATTACGGCCAAATGTTTTGCATCATCTAGCCCGACAACAGAATCTGAGATTCTTCCTGCTAGGTGGACTAGGACTAATCCAACCATTGAGATGGCAATGGGCAGTTCAATTCCAGCGACATCAGGTAAACGTAAACCGATTTCGTTGGCCCGCAACCTTGCCAGTGCAATAAACAGGATTGAAACCACTACACAAAAGGCTAGAATCAGATAAGACATTGAAGTGGTAAAAGCGATGAAAGTTGAAGCAAGAATGGTGGTAATCAAGAAGGCAATAACAATAACTGGGCGATGGTGAATATCGCCAATCTCTAAATCATATTGGTCAGAGGTACCGGCTCTTTTTGCTCTTTTTCTCTGTTTTTCGGCTAAATCGAGCATTTCAACATCAATCATTTTCAGTTTAGCCTTGTTATCCTTTAAGTCCTCAACAGGTTTTGCGACGTCTTCTGTAGATGCTTGAGCTTCGATAAATTTCGCCAAACGCTCACGCTTTTCCTGAATTTTCTCCAATCTCTCTTCGCGCTTTGCGATAGAACGCAACTCCTGTCTCTTATACACATCTGACGCTGCCGACGAAGGTTCGAGTGTA
>CAXHFO010000249.1:0-2272 GCA_964015895.1 uncultured Candidatus Poseidoniales archaeon | reverse complement strand
GAGCGCCTGATATTGTATGAGTTCCACCAATACTCTTCAGAATCATAGAATTCAGAGTGGTCTACTTCACCATATGAGGTCAAGGAAGTTTCAGTAACATTGGTCAGCATCAATTTACTGACCCATTCTCTATCACAATCAACATATGTTCTCGTTTCATAATCATAATATCCGCTAGTGTAAGTATTCATTGGAATTGCTACCATTGATTTGGGCGCCCAATACTGGAATGCTTTGTGTTCATAGGTTGCTTCAGAACTACTCCAAGACCAGCAACGGTTGTCAACATCTGCTACTGGAGAGATTGTTAGCGTTGTTGTCTCTAATGGATTATTGAAGTCGGAAACGTCAAACAGCGATAACCGTATATTTCTCCAGTCGAGACCTTCACCAGTTACTAAATCGGCTGGGCCCATTCCAATGGTTAGCAGAGTGTCATTTGATAATGGGTGAATGTAAGTTGATACTCCAGGGATTTTCAACTCGCCCATGATGGTTGGATTTGCCGGGTCTGATAGGTCAATAGTCCACAATGGATCCATGTTTTCAAAGGTGACAATATATGCTCTATCGCCGACAAATCTTGCGCTCCAAATGGTTTCATTTGGCGCAATCCCCTCGATTTGCCCGATAATAGCCAGTGTTGTGTGGCCAGCAGCATCTGTTGTTGGCTGTAAAGTGACGACGTTGGAGGTCATTGGCTCTGGGTTGTCTAGCCACCACCGGCCCCATTGCCCTTCGGTAGAAGCGATTCTAATTATGCCGTCAAATTCTGATATCGAAAATTGATCATTTATCGTGCCATCAATACGGCCAGAAGCGACGTAAGTGGTGCTTCCAGGGTCGCTGATGTCAAACATGTGGATATTAGTTGCCTCATCATTATCTTCAGAATTCCAAAACCACCAAGAGTTCCAAGAATTCTCGGTTAGTATTAGGGTGTCTGTTGAAGAGTAGACCATTGGATAGTTACCAATTATATGGTCTGCATCAAAGTCGAAATTTTCTGAGCCTAAATCAAAAGAGAAAATACTGTTTACGCCGCTTGAAAAGCCGTCTGTTGGCGCAGTGAAACTTGCACAGTCTTGTTCGGTTAGTGAAAATGTCAGAACTTCGTCACCTTGTCGCTCATAGATTCTTGGAACCAAGTCGCCAAGCGTCATAGAATCGATTGCTCGGTTGTTTTCAACCATTGTCTCATAGGCGACTTTTTGTCTAATTTCCAACCTTTTTGGATCTTCATAATCAAGGTCCCAATAACCTGCTGGCAAATCTAACCAGCCTTTCAGGCCACTTGTATCCATCCAAGCATGAGATATTGTTCTAATTGTCCCATCAACCTCGCGTGCTGAAATATAGTTGCCTTCAATGAATAATTCTCTATCTAGTTCTGGATGAGTTCTATCGCTAATATCGTAAACCGAAAATTTGGTCAACGAATTTGTTCGCCATGAATAGTATGCCTCATCCCATTCCATAGCTTCGTAAAGCGGATTGTTGCGAGGAATATTCCAAGCCGAAACCGCGGAAATGACCACTAATCTATCGCCATCAAGTAACATACTAGTCGGATTACCCTCAACTGTAGTATTTGATTGGTAGACTAATTCACCGAATTCTGGGACTTCTAGGATTTCCAAGCGCTTGCCATTTAGGAAGTAAATATAGTAACCATCGGTCTTGACAAAGTCGGCTTCATCTACACCCAACTCTTGGTTATTAGTGCCAGAAAAGTCAGTGCCTTCTACTCTTCTAGGAGTGGCTTGGTTTGATGAACCTGTTGCAGAATCTGTTGATTCCGCCATCATGTCTCCGTCCATCATTATGTCATCACCCCAGAAGTAGTAGTTTTGCTCTTCAACCGATTGTAATAAATCAATTCTATATTCTTCAATTATTGATTCTTTGAGATTATATTCAAGTTCTCCGCAGTCTGAAAATTTTACTAAATCCGGCGATGTTGCCGTTCTTTGAGTAATGTCATTCCAATCGAGTGGCAGGTCAATATCGGGTATTTCGACTTCCGAGTCAAGCGCATTGAGGCAACCGGCGGTGAAGAACAGTGAAATCATCAATACCGCCATGAGCTTCTTTGCTTGCATAGCCTTAGCATAGCGGAGTATGTTATCAATCAATTGGTCTCAGTAACGGTACCGACTTGGTTTGGTTTTCTTTGTAGGGCAGCAATGTTGATACCCTAGCCACCAAACCGCTACTTGGGGAATAGATTGGCCATCAACACTGAAATTGAGCGCCGTTTTCTTGTTGATGG
>CAXHFO010000248.1:0-2292 GCA_964015895.1 uncultured Candidatus Poseidoniales archaeon | reverse complement strand
GCCATGGCAGTGAAAAACCAATGGAATGAAGTTCGCAAAAGCGGTGGAAAAACGTCTTTCGCTAAAGATTCAGATCTGGTATCTGTGCCCGAAAGTTGAATGCGATTTATTCATAATGCTAGTCATTCTCGCAGGACACATGAGCGACCTTTATGGATTAAAACTTGAGCCAATGCCAAACAAACTGGTCAATTACGGAGTCACAGATAATGGGATTGCAGTAATTGAATTGACATCAAATTCGGCAGGAGAACCACTGGACGGACCTAACGACCGTTCGCCAAACACCTATACTCACGAGATGATGAGAGATATTGATGAGGCTGTCGTAAGAGCACGATTCAATGACGATGTGACTTGTATCGTACTGACCGGTAACGGAGCATCTTTCTTCTCTGCTGGGGCATCAATTCAGATGCTTAACTCCGTAACCCCTGGGTTCAAGTACAACTTTTGTCTTCACGCAAATGAAACTCTTTCAAGATTTGAGCAAACTTCCAAACTAGTTGTTTGTGCAATAAATGGTCACGCAGTAGGCGGCGGATTAGAGATTGCCATGGCTGCAGATATCCGTATTGCTAGAAAGAACTCCGGCAAGGTTGGACTACCTGAAATAAATCTTGGTGTGTTAGCCGGAACTGGTGGCACTGCAAGACTAACAAGGCTAATTGGTAAAGCAAAAGCCCTTGAAATGATGGTCACTGGAGAACTCATGTCCTTTGAAGATGCTGAAGCTTGTAACCTAATCAATCACTTGTGGGAAGGTTCAGCAGAAGATTTCAGAAGAGATGTACTCGATTGGTGCACTCAATTCACCCTACCTAACAAGGCAGTCAAGGCAGTTGGCAATATCAAGAGGTCAGTTCAAACTGGGCCTGAAATTCCATTTGAATATCACCTTGCTCTTGAAAGGGAATTACAAGCATCTCTGTTTAACAGCAATGATGCAAAAGAAGGAATCGCTGCGTATGTCGAAAAGCGAGTAGCTAACTTTACCGGCAACTAATCAAAAGCGGTGTTAGACATGGCAAAATACAATGTTCCAGCAGATGTTCCTAACGAACTAATTGACACATTCATTGATCATATGGATGCTGCAACTGCCGGCACAGGAAGAATGAATTTATTTGCCTGCGATCAAAAAATAGAGCATCTCAACGATGATTTTTACGATGGAGGAAAAGCAATACCATTATCCTCCAATGACCCTGGGTATCTATTTGAGATTGGCAACCAATGTCATCAGCAAGGAACTATTGGAGTTCTAGCAGGACAATTGGGTTTGATTGCTCAATATGCAAGAGACTATCCAGAAATTCCTTATCTTGTCAAGTTGAATTCCAAATCTCATTTAGTAAAAACCAAGCAAAGGGATCCAGTTTCACAAGCACTTTGGGATATGGATGATGTTATGTCTTTAGTTCATAATGGCATAAATGTAGTTGGTATCGGTTACACGATTTATATCGGTAGTGAATATGAACATGAAATGATGTCTGAGGCTGCACAATTAATTCGCCAAGCACACGAACTTGGCATGATTTCAGTTGTTTGGATGTATCCAAGAGGTGCTGCAGTGGGCAATGAAAAAGATCCCCAACTAATTTCTGGTGCAGCAGGGGTAGCAGCATGTATTGGAGCCGATTTTGCCAAAGTAAATTATCCAAGTGAATTTGAGGGTATGTCTCGTTCAGAGTCACTAGCAATTGCCGTTGAAGCTGCAGGACGCACTGGTATTATTTGTTCAGGTGGTGGAACATTACCTGCTGATGAATTCCTAGAACGTTTGTGGCAACAAATGAATATTGGTAATTGTCGAGGTGCAGCCACTGGCAGAAATATCCATCAAAAGAATACCAAAGATGCAGTAAAAATGGCAGCCGCATCTCACGCCATTATTTGTCAAGGAGCATCTGTGGACGAAGCATTGGCAATTTACCACTCTTGAATGGTGATATTATGGATGTTATTCATCCAGAAATTGCCAAAGCCAAAACACTACCATCTAACTATTACACCGATGAATCGCTGTACAATACCCTGCTAGAGAAATTTTCTACGACTTGGAATTTTATTGGACATACATCCATGTTGGAACAATCAACGACTATTCCAGTCTCAATCGGCAATAATCCAATGATGCTTACAAAAGTTGAATCCGGGGCGTTTCACTGCCTATCCAATGTTTGTACTCATCGGGGCATGATTTTGTCAGAGGTTTCAACCAACCGTCGAACAATAAAGTGTGCTTATCACGGTAGGACATTCAATCTTTGTGGGAAACTAAAGTAT
>CAXHFO010000247.1:0-2297 GCA_964015895.1 uncultured Candidatus Poseidoniales archaeon | reverse complement strand
ACTCTGGTGATTATGCTTACGAATATTTCGATTTGGGAATTGATTATCTACCAATAGCTTCTTCTGTAAATGCCATTCCAGCAGGCACAGCATATCACTCAACTGATACTCGATGTGACTCTGCATCTGACATGGCTCTTTACGGAACTTATTGTGCAGGCAACTTCGATCTTCCTGATGACTTTAACTTCGACTTCTATGGTCAAAACTATGATGGTACAGACCCACTGAACAGAGTTCACGTCAGTGCAAGTGGTATGATTTACTTCATCACTGATGGAAGCACAGGAATCAATCAACATCAAGGTACTACCGGTTCA
The DNA here is from genome assembly GCA_964015895.1 of uncultured Candidatus Poseidoniales archaeon. GTDB lineage: Archaea > Thermoplasmatota > Poseidoniia > Poseidoniales > Poseidoniaceae > MGIIa-L1. Next base: position 1,977 of record CAXHFO010000247.1, on the reverse strand, counting down.
TCTTGCTGGGGAACCTCCGGCATAATGTGCGACCTTGACACTACCTCTGGATATTTCCCAGACAATATGATGGCTCCATTCTGGTCCAGAGAAAATCTGGATATCTGTTACAACACAGGTGGTCGAGATTGTAATGGAGTTTGGTACAGAGTTCTGCCATTTGATGGACAAGGAACAACCGAATCAGCAGATATTACTGACGACACCACATGGTATCTAATCGACAGCCCAATCAAGGTTCAACCTAGTGACCCATCTGGCTACCTTTCGGTAATGGCTGATTTGACTATCGAACCTGGAGTAGAAGTAATCGTTGGTGAAAATATGGGTATCTCTTTTGATGGCGGTATACAGGCTGATGGAACATGTGCTAAATTCACTGCTGCAGGTAGCGGTTCTGACAGAATCACTTTCAACGCAGACAGAAGCATTAATCCTAACGCTCAATGGCACGGCCTTGCTTTCACAGATGATTGTGGCGGTCAAGGAGAAACTGGTAGGCATATATTCGACATGGTCGATATTAGCAATACTAACCATGCAGCAATTACTGCAGGAAGCCGACCAGCCGATTCAAATGGACCTTCATGCGGTACCGCGACTCAAAACTGTGATATTGGTGAATTCGTAATGAATGACGTAACTTACACCAACGTTGAATCCGCATTCGCTCATGGTAGTGGACAAGGAACCGTTGTTACAATGTCTAATTTCGCAGTAACAGATTCTAGAAGCTCATGTTTCAACTTTGCTCAAAACACAGTTGCAACATTGACTGGTACTGCACTTAACCCATCTACCATGACACGATGTAACACCAACAATTACGACTGGGCAGGTGCAGTAGCATCTGATTTGTCTGGAAGTACTAGCGGTTCTTTGACAATGGAATATGTTAACATTGTAGACTCTAAGGTTACGGTAATTCGAACCGATCTTCAAACTGTTACCATTAGCGATGTAACTGCTACTACGCCAAACGTTGGCGACCAATGGCGATGGACTGGACAATCTCAGTGGACATATGATAACACAGGGGTAGGTCTTGGTTTGAGCCACGGTGCTAATTCTGACGTATCAGTTACTAACTTCGCTGCGCCAAGTTATGCTCAAGGATGGGTTTGCGCTGCAAACAGTATTAACCTGAATAGCGTTGATCTTGGAGTAGGGTTCATGACCGGTGTTGACCACCGATTTGATATTGACCCATACTGTGGTGCTGTCACAAGTGTAGCAGGTACAGTTGGTGCGAACTCAGTCTTTGATGATGTCAACGTACCAACAATGACGATGTATCGAACATTACCAGGTACTGCAAACATGATTACTACCGCTGGAGATTTCAAGATTGCAGAATTCCCGTCTGGCACAGGTGCTGACACACTTGAATTTACCGACGCAAACGTTGGTGGAGTATTTGTTCTTGATGGATGTAATGCTGATGTTTCAATGACTGGAGCAACAGTTGGTCAATTGAGTTCATTCTGTAGCGCATTCTTAGGAAGCTCTGCTTTATCAATGACTGATTCATCTATTGGACACACATCTTCAACAGATTCAGCCATCTATGCGGAGCAAACCACAGGGACATTCGTCAATGTAGATGTTACAAGTTCAACTGTAACTTCAACTGGGCCGTTTATTCTGTATGCAGGATACGACTCGACAGTATTCTTGATTGATGTTGAAATCAACAATCTACCATGTGCAGACAACGCTGGAAAAACTTCTGACTGCCACACAGGTAAATCTACCGGTACTACTGCAGATCCGGAAATTTACTACGGTGGATTTGCTAACGCGCTTGCTTACAGATTAGGTCAAGACACGTCTACAACGCCACCTACTCCTACTCAGATTCCAGAATCTGGAGTAACGGTTACTGCATCGACTCTTGATTCAACTGGAGCAGAAATCTTACCCGGAGTGACTATTTATCGAACCCTAACAGGTGCAAACGGTAGAACCTCTAATGTC
>CAXHFO010000246.1:0-2354 GCA_964015895.1 uncultured Candidatus Poseidoniales archaeon | reverse complement strand
CCCACAGTCTCAAATTTATGGGTGTGGTGCCAAGACTTGAACGGTCCTTTTAGCATCTTATCTTCAAATGAATGCGGTGGATTGTATCCTGTGTGCTGGGCAACCCAACTCATCTTAATTGGCCCCATTGGAAATCTGAAGATTCTTTGAGATCCTTCTTCTAAGTTATCATCAGCACGTACTTCTTCAGCGAGTTCCCATGGTGGCATTAAACGCCTAAATGCGCCCTTTCTCTCGTGCCATTCAAATGCTTCTTCAATGGTATTTTCAACTTCTGTTTTGTGTTCGAAGAGGATACTCATTTTATCTGCTCCTGTATTGTTGGAGATATGGTTTTAGATTCATTTTTTTCCTGGTATTCTCTGAAGACATGTATCTTATTTTGCCAAATATGGCTCGCTCTGGCCCCCATGCTCTATCATGTCTTCCAAGAACCCAAAATATTCCGGTATAGGAGTTTGGATCTCTTCCATCAAGGGCATATTTGTCATTTAGTTCAATCATCCAGTTAGCAGCTTGCTTTGGGGTAGCTGCCCATTCGAGAATTCTCTTACCCCATAACATCCTCAAGTAGTTGTGGATGATACCAGTCTGCGTTAGTTGAACTTGAGCCGCATTCCATATTTCATCATGGGTTTCAGCGTTTTCAATTTGGTCAAAAGTGTACAATACACGTTCATCATCGCTGTGTTCTGCTAGTGTCTTTTTTGCCCATTCTGGGATTGATTCAAATTTATTGTGGTTCTTGTTGTGATATGCGTTATTAAAACCAAGTTCTCGCCATGTTATTATTTGGTCGAGGAAACTTTCTACGCCTGCAGACAGCCCCCACCATCCTTCTCTAGAGCCTTTTCGAGACGGGTTTATGTGATCAGGTGCCCAATCGTTTTGTTTGAGTATTCTCTCAACTATTTCAATTGAGGAAACATGTCCAAAATGCAACCAAGGCGATAATCCACTTACAGCTGGATTTTCGACATTGTTTCTATCTAAATGGTATCTTTCTAGACGGTCGGTTAGGAAGTGTGATAATTTTCTCATTGCGGTATTTCTGCCACCTTGGGCCATCCTAACAGGTCCAACAGAGTGATCAATATCTATAGCAGATAGCGCTTTTTTGCCGACCGAACCTCCTTCTGAACATCTCCATAGCCATTCAAACGGTGGAAGTTTAACCGAGCAGTTTTTCATGACGGAATTAAATAATTTATCACTCATCATCAAATTAGCATTTTTAGGGATTGGATTTTGTTTGGGCCAGGTTTCAGGGCAGCGGCTGAAATTAGCGTGTATCCAGCGTCTAAATCCGTGGGCTGTGGTATGAGCGCTTTCAGTCCACGACATTGGAATGACTCCATTTGAGTCACCCGCATACATCTTGACCGGGATAGATTTACTGGCCGCATTTATTGCTCTGCTAGGATAATAGGTGGGAAAGTCATCACTAACAACTATTTTCGCTCTTTTGGAAACTTCCTTTAGTAGGCCAATAGGTCCACTCAATGGTGTTTCAACCCACGGGATGTAGCGGATGTTGTTGTCCCTAAATACCGATACATTCTCAACCATTCCTTGAATCATAAACGTTGCAATTCTGTCGTTAGCAAATCTATGGCTAGTCGATATTTCTTCTATTACCAGTAGAGGCACATTGTGTTCTACTGCAAGTTGCGCTGCGAATTCCAGTGATGAATTGTAGTTGAATCTCCTTGTAGCTATCATCCAATAGACGATGAACTCGCCGTCTTCATTTACCGGTTTGTCATTAGCTGACCTAATTCTATCTGAGTGGCGATCGTTCATTGATTTACGCCTCCGTTTTGGTGTAGTAGGTATGGATATCCGCGTTGGTCTGAGTAATCGAGGGTTGAAAACGGAGTTTGGACTAATGCGTTTGTGGCAATGGACTTCATTGCAATACTTACCCAATTCAGGTCCTCGAATTTGTCAACGTCGATGAACTTAGCTTCCTCGATTTCGCTGGATGCGACTGGTATTTGACCTCGTGCTAATTCTACACTGTAGGCGATAAATACCGCAGGGCCAATCTCAGTGAGGTTTTCACGAATGGCGTAGATACCTGTTACTGTTCCGTCTACGTCACATTCCTCGCGCAACTCTCGTAGCGCAGCGTCTCTAGGAAGTTCTCCGTCATCGACGTATCCTTTGGGCAAGCCCCAGTGGCCAGAGTATCTCCCAGTGGCCTCTTTGACCAACAATACTGCGTTATCTTTTACAATGACTGCTGCGACGCCTAAGTCACACTTCACGCTAGCCATGACGAAAAAAAATACTCTAACAATATAAAGCGGTGTTTACAGTCACGCTGGAAAATAAACACTACATTATAACCA
>CAXHFO010000245.1:0-2360 GCA_964015895.1 uncultured Candidatus Poseidoniales archaeon | reverse complement strand
GAATGGATGCCTTCTGACTTGGATGAAAATTGGACCATTACTACTGTTGGGCCTGCTTCACAGACAACCGTATCTTGGCCAACTTCCGGACTTCATACCCTCACTGTAGTAGCATATGATAATGATAATGTAAAATCTGAAGTGCGAAGTGGAATTGTCAACATCACAAATGTCGCTCCATCAATTGCTAGCCTAGGCTCGACACAGCCAATTTTTGAAGATAACAATATTACCTTCACGGCAGAAGTTGACGACACTGCTTCTGATGTAGAATCGCTAGTAGTATGTTGGGATTTAGATTCCTTAGCCGATGAAGATGGTGATGGTTTTGCCGACAATGATTGTGATATTAGCGGCTTGGATATGACTGCATCATGGCCAACTACTGGGGTTAGATGGATTACTGCAACCGTAACTGATGATAATGGTGCAACTGATTCAACCAGCATCAATGTAAGCGTTATCAATACTGCACCTAGGGCTAAAATAACCAACTCAACTGATGTCTTAGCACTTAATGAAGGTGATAACCTAACCTTATCAGGAATTACTACAACTGATACTGCTTTTGATAAATTGTCTTTGATATACGCTTGGGATAGTAGCCACATAGATTCCGACCTTGATGGTGAAAAGACTGGTGATATTGATTTCTACGGCCAAGAATTCCTAATGGCTGACTTGCCTGCAGGATCATGGACCATAACACTCACGGTAACTGATGATGATGGTGAATTTAGCACTACTAGTATCGATATCAAAGTAAAAGCCAAGCCTGCTGACAATTTCCTAGAATCAATCACCGACTCTGTTGGAGGGGTCGGTACCCTAGTAATTGGTGTTCTGGCAATAGTAATAATCGGCCTTGCCGCATTCTTACTTTTCACTAGAAATTCAAGCCCTTCGCCCGAAAAGTTCACCGATTTCAATATTGGCGGCACAACCAGCCAATTTAGTGAACCAATAACCACGCCAGGGGCAGATGCTGGATTTGGGTTGTATCAACAAGAGGCGGTACAACCAGACCCATATGCTGCGTACAACCCGGTTCCGCAGGATACTGCACAAATAGACCCATATTCCGCATACAATCCAACAACCCAAACGGTATCTGAACCAGCACCAACTGCTCCAGCACCCGTACCTGTACAACAAGGCACACCACTCCCTGCAACCGGACTTCCGCAAGGCTGGACTATGAATCAATGGCAACATTATGGCGCACAATACCTAGCCGCTCAAAACGCTGCTCCAGCGCCAATTCAACCAACAAGTACAGGTACCACAACACAATCCGCAAGTAGTAATCTAAACGATTTATTAGATGACCTTGACTTGTGATGTGGAAAAATGGCGAACCTGTGGAGTTTCTTTGGCTTACCCGATCCCGATGGTAGTGTCAAGAAACCAAAAAAGGCCACTCCCAAGAAACCTGAAAGCCAGGCTAGAAATGGATTAACAGGCAATAGCTTGACCCAACAAACGATTGTTGAGATTGAATCTGAGACTCCGGAACTACTAGCTAGCCCAACTGAGCAAAAACCAATCACTACCAAGAGCGTCGTGCCACCTAATTGGGATGGACCATTAACCGCAGATGGTGATGCTTTTCATGACTTAGGTGTTCAGAATTTGGCTAGAAGATCGTTCCCCTCAAGAGCATTAAGGTATGTTGCCCCCAATGAAAAGAAGCAGATACCAACACGAGGTATCGCTCAAAGAGTTGCTAATGGAGATACCGTTATTGTTGATTTACGAAGTATGTTTCACATGGACTCGCACCAAAATGCCTGTCGCAGAGAATTAAAGATGATGAGTGAAGAAGTCGGTGTCGGGATCTTCGCCCTTGATTCTGAAGATAAGTTGTTAATGATTCCCGGCAGTGATGTGATTGTCGACACTGGCAACCACGATTTAGGCATAAGTTCACTGATGACTTAACAAAAACGTCGGAAATTGGCTTAAAAGGGGTATTTGACTGCCTTAGATGTGGCCGGGCGATTTAAAGTTCCTTTCTCGGGATTGAGTGGTTCCTACATACCTCATTTCACATCATCAATGATAATGATTATTCCATTTATGCTAACGGTAACTTGGCTGTCTGCTACCGAGTCAGATTATTCATTCAAACAAGAAAATTACCGCTTGGAAATGGCTTTTATTTTAACTGTATTAATTTCTCTTGGCTGGCTAATGTCAATGGTTGTGGGGATTGTGTTTGATTTATTTCCAATTACCCATGATAGTGAAGCCTTTAATCACACACATTCAAACCAATATTTGCTAGTAAACTTGGTTGGTCAAGCACTAATAATGGGAGGTATTTTTTCTAATAATCTTAACATAATGTTTGAAATGGT
>CAXHFO010000244.1:0-2375 GCA_964015895.1 uncultured Candidatus Poseidoniales archaeon | reverse complement strand
TCAATATAGCAGGAGTTTGGAAAAATAATTGGTTGAACTCAAACGGTCCTTTCCAGTATGGAACATATAGACAAACCAATGATGCCATAACAATAACATAAGCAGTCATCCTTGATTTTAGCAGACCGATACTCATCGGCAAAGTTTGTCTGGTTCCTTTATCGGCTTCCATGTCAGCACAATCTTTGATTATTTCACGAGCTAGATTAGTGAAAAATACCACACCTGCAGTCCACCAAACCAGAGTATTCCATAACTGACCAACACTTGATGCGCCATAGAGTATTACTGCTCCAACCATAATAGAAATTGATATGTTACCTTTTAGTCCGGTATTTTTTAGCGATGGCCCGTGGTCATAAGTTAACATTAATGTGACAGCAATGACATATATCGCTAATAATTCCACTGAAGAATGGTCTGAAGTTGATAAAAGATAAGCACCTGCTAAGACACATATTATGCTCATAGCCCAAAGTAGTTTGACAAATTTTTTGGCAGAGTCAAGAGAAATGATTCCAGATGCTAATGGTCTGTTTGGGTGAGCTTCCCGATCTATTGCTACATCCTTAATGTCATTCATCGTGTTTCCTGCACCGATAAAGAATACTACTGCCAGAATCTGCAAAACAACTTCTGCCAACTGCTCAGTAGCCCATTCATCACCAATAGCGAACTGAGCACCTAAGGGGACTGTAATTGCTGCAAGCAGGACATTTTTCAAACGCATCAGTTGTAGATACGATTGAAATGTTCCGCTCATAACCCATGGCAAAAGGGCGTAGGTTTTGATTACTTTGTTGATTAAGCATTCATTGACCAAACACAAACTCTGGTTCTAAATCCACCTACATCCGTACCTTCATCAAATCCAACTTTTGAAAATCTGTTGTCTCTGGCTAGGACATTACCTAGCTGGTTCATTGTCGCACCCCAGCGGAATCTTCTGTTCACGTGTTCTAGAATGGTAGTGGTATTAGCTTCTCCAACATTACTGAGATAGTCAACGATCTCTGTTCGCAATCTTCTAGTTCGACTCATCAAGCTTCACCTCGATGAATTCTTACTCTTCTAACTAAACCTCTGATTGTAGAACTTTGCGGCTCTGGTAATTTTGATTCACCTGGTATGTGTATTGGTTGCCACCCAACAGCGGCAGAAAGGGATGGGATTCTACCACTGGGGTGGGCGAGTATGGTATTTATTTTAGAGTTCCAAACTGGTTCTCTGTCTAGTGACTGGGTTTCAATCATGTCACCAAACGATAATGTTTTTTGGCCGGTTAATTGGTTATTCATGAGGCAAACGTGTGGGCTGTGGTATATCAAGAAAGGAACGACTCGGTAAACTAAAAGTAAAACTAAAATGAAGTGCAGTATCTCTTTTTTACTTTCACATTTTGCTTAAAGTGAAGTTTATGACTACTATTATTCATTTGGGTGTAAGGGTGATTTCTAAATACGGGGTGGCTAACGGCAGGTTAGCCATGCTCGTATAGTGTAGTGGCCCATCATGAAGGACTCTCATTCCTTCGACCCGGGTTCAAATCCCGGTACGAGCATCCCCCTGGTTCGAGGTAATTCAACGAACAAGCGTGCATGCCTGGTTTGCGAACTTGCTGTTCTCCCCCCAAACGATAACAATGAGGAGGAACTCCGGGTTCCATGACCTCTTGGGTGAACACATGGGAAGACCTTCCTGAGGGTCAATGGCTGTCCAACGATGAAGACGGCAGAAATTGGTTCCTTGACCACCAAGGAAACCATTGGTATTCCGATTCGGGTGGTTATAGAATACACGTCGTCGAATCAACCGATGCGGCGCAGGAAGTGGAACCCTCACCGGAATCTGAAGAGCCGGTTGTTGTGGAATCGGTCGCAGAGGATGTGACATCCCGTCGGAACAAGTTCGTTTTCGTCGGGGCTGGTCTAGTTGTCCTCGTGGTCGTGGCGTCCGCATTGTTCGTTTTCCTTGGTGACGACGAGGAACCAGCTTTTCGTGAAGTCATTTACTGGTCGGATTCTGGTCGCGGGTTTTCATTTCTCGACAAGTATGCGGAAATGGTGTATCCTAACGACGACAGTGAATCGTTTTGCGAGGAGTGGAACACTGAATATCAGAATTTTTACTTCCGAAACGCCAAAGAACTCAACGAAGGGCGCCCTGTGCAGTTGACCGACACGTGCCATTCTCAGATGTCCTACAACGAATACGAACTCACGTATGAGGGCGACGATATGTTTCGAATGTGTATGTGGAACCTAGGAGTGCCACAATGCCAAGACATCCACGTGTTCTCAGACGCCATCGTGATTCGGACTAATTACGAAAACAGTTGTCAGATTCTCATCAGCAACATTGAACCATCATCAATT
>CAXHFO010000243.1:0-2376 GCA_964015895.1 uncultured Candidatus Poseidoniales archaeon | reverse complement strand
TACACTCGAACCTTCGTCGGCAGCGTCAGATGTGTATAAGAGACAGCACATAACCGATTAGCGAGCCGTTGCCATACGGAAATCTACCAAATCGTTCCCTGGTTAGGTTTTCTCCCACAGTCATAGGCTTACCCTCTTCATCTAAATGGATTGAACAAGTAAACAGCAACATGGAATCATCCCATCTCAATTCTTCTAGCGTTAGTGGCTCTGCTAAACCCTGCTCAATTAATCTGTTACGTAGCGAGCTGCGGTTGTCTAACAGTTCCTGCCAATTTGCTTCTTTCGAGGATGAATCATCTGCCAAAATAGCAGCTAATTCTCCTGCAACATCGCCATCACACGAATGCAAAGTATAGAATGGTGTTGTGGAGCCATGGGCTTGGTCTAGGTCCATGGCTTACGGAATGCGCCGAGTAAATTAATACCTTGCAATCAATCATTGAAGAAATCAGCCATTCTATCACCTAATGGCCTAGTATCCTTTGGTTTATCATCAATCGACATTTCATCTCTAAGTGATGCAAGTCTACCTGATGCTGTGTGATCATCTTCTGCGACCGGAATTGGCTCAGTTGGTGGTGCTTCATCCAAGTCAATCGGCTCAGTGTTATCCTCTTCATGCTCAGTCTCGAAACTTAAATCATCTATTTCATTGTCAATCTCAGTTACTTCAATTATATTCTCTACCTCTTGAATAGAATTAGTTTGTTTTGAGGCTTCTTGCTTTCTTGGTTTTTCCTTCGTAGGCTTTTTGTTGCTTATTAGTCCAACAAAATAGGCTAATGATATAACTACAATTGCAGTAAATATCCCAATAAATAGGTCTGAATCTTCTAATGGGCTTTTATCAGATGGTTTGTAAAATGTTTGAGCTGCATCATCATCTGGATTATCGTCTATGTCGTAAGGGATGTTGCAACTTATTTCTGCCTTTATCAAGTCATCTTTGTCTAAAACACCTGGGTCTTCGATATTAATTATTGGTGCGCTATCTAAACCTCCAAGGTCAATAATTTGTGTTTCTCCCTCCCAATTACTGTTTGGTGATTCGACAGTAAGTAAGCAAGTTACCCCGACTAATCTTTGATATGAAATTCTTGCAATTGATATGCTTATGTCACCATTTGCACTAAGCTCAGAAATTCCGATATTCCATCCATTACTTCTAGCAATGACTTCTTTATTGGCTGACTCAATTTCCCTGCCATATGAGTCAATAATCAATAATGTCAGAGTCATTTCACCAGCTTCTGGCTTCCAGTTACTAGTATTGACTGAAAAAGATTCGGTGGTGTTGGCGGATAAGGAAAATACTGATTCTTCTAATTCTACATATTCACCCATGCTAGTAATTAGTATAACAGAACCGGTAAATGCTTCATTGAGGGTTGCTGCAAGGTTACAAGTAGCGACTTTGGTTGATAGGCTAGCCAAACCTAACTGTTCCATTGAATTTGAGTCAAAAGTACATGATGCGGAAAATGGTGGCAACTGATATCCTGCAGAATGAATGTAATATTCTTGTCCACTGTTATCATTAATGATTGAAATGTTTTGTAAATTATTTGATAGTGTGACTACTAAATTTTGATTAGATGTTGTTACCAGTGAATTAGAGGATATATTTGTGTCAGAGACACTAATTGGCCTTGTATCACCACTGACACCAGAGATTACCGGTGTAGATTCAAAGACAAAACTAGAATCTTCTACTGAAAGTGTCATAGTTTGCATGCCAAGTATTGGGTGTTCTATTTCTATTGTAGCAGTAATAGCCGATTTATCCCAATTACTATCTGGTGCTATGCTAATCGGTATACCCATGACTTGACCTGGCGATATAACCATACTTTGCGGGTGATTAACCGACCACTGGCTGGGGATACCAGATACGGAGATTTGAACAACAGCAATATCATTACCAGAGTTTACCAGCCAAGCAGTTGGCATTCCATTAGTTGATTGATTAACCGCCCAAAAGCCCTTTGAATGTAATTCAATATTCGGTGATGTTCCAACTCTAACAGGAACTTCTTGTATGGTTTGACCTGACCCGTCACCGTCAGAAACCCTGAGCCGTAAAACACCAACTTCACCTGCAGCAGCGTTTTCTGGTGGGTTGACAAAAATGGTGACGGTTGAGGTGCCATAAGGATCAACCTCGATGCCATTTTGAGGGACTGTAATATTCCAGCCATCACCTGCTTTAGTGTACCATGGCTGTCTAGCAAGGTTGCCTAAATGTTCAACGTTTAGCGTCAGATTTTGCCCTTCAGGATTAATTATCAAATAAGTAACGGAGATGTTAACTGTCCAACCTGAGCCTTGAATCACCTGGAAGGTTAAAGGGGTGTGAGCCCTCGATAAGGTGTC
>CAXHFO010000242.1:0-2396 GCA_964015895.1 uncultured Candidatus Poseidoniales archaeon | reverse complement strand
TGGAGTAATTAGTGGCACGCCAACAGAAGCAATGGAGAATACTACTTTCACATTGTGGGCTAATACTTCTGAGCCAAGAAGCGTTGAATCGACATTCTGGCTTGAAGTTCTCGAAGATACTGACGGCGATGGTATGCCTGACCAATTACCAGATGATTATCCAGATACTGGACTGCCACCATTTGACTTAATCGAAGATTTGGATGATGATGCTGATGGCATGCCGGACGTTGATGAAGCAACCAATGGTACAGATTCACTCAACCCTGACACCGATGGTGATGGATTCTGTGACGGTCCTAGTGCAGTTGACGGCGTATGCTACGCTGGTCCTGACTCACACCCACTTGACCCAGCACTGCCGGTTAACACCGATGGTGACGCATTCCCAGACGAAGACCCAGATGGTGAAGGTGGTCTGATTGCTGATGATGATGATGACAATGACGGTTATCTTGACACATTAGAGAACGATTGTTTGTCTGACCCACTAAATGCAACTGATGTTCCTAGTGACATGGACGGCGACGGAATTTGTGATGCTATGGATGATGACAAAGACGGTGATGGAATCCTCAATGACGAGGAAACCAATACCGGTAACTTTGACGACCAAATCGACGGACAAACCGATCCAGCCAATCCAGACAGTGATGGCGATGGAATTTGTGACGGACCTGCAACACCTGATGCAGATATTTGCGTTGCTGGTCCAGACGCCTTCCCTAACGATCCAGCTGCGGCTGTTGATACAGATGGTGACGGTATGCCTGACGAGTTAATCGGTGAATCAATTACTGGCTTAATCGAAGATGATGATGATGACAACGACCTTATTGACGATGCAACAGAATTGTTGTGTGGTACTGATCCAAAGGTCGTTAACGCACTGCCAGATATTGACGGTGACGGCATCTGTGATGCAATGGACGATATTCTAGACTTGCCGTTTACCATGTCTTATGATACTCAACATCTTGACCTATTTGCCAACAAATCAATGGATGCATTCATGCCAAATGTCACAGGACTTGGTGATGTAGCCAGTTGGGAGCTTATCGGTGAATTGCCAGAAGGGCTAACCTTTGGTGTTAGTGAAGCAAGAAGTTCTGGACTTGATGGTGGAATTCGTGGTACTCCTGCTAATGCTACCTTAGATCCAGTTAACCTGACTGTATGGGCCAACAACTCGAATTATCAACAATCATTCAGTTTGATGTTAACCGTATTCAATGATACTGACAACGATTCTCTACCAGATTCCTTACCGGCAAATTACACTGGAAATTTGACCGCAGATGATGATGATGACAACGATGGATTCTTTGACCAAGACGAAATTAACTGTGGTTCAGACCCACTAGATACTAGTTCAGACCCAACTAATACAGAAGGTGAGGTTTGTGAGAATTTGGCCGATGGTGGCAAAGATGACGAGAAAGACGGCCTTGCTTGGTGGTGTTTCCCGCTTTGTTTCCTTCTACTACTGCTACTGTTAGTGCCATTACTACTATTCCGCGACAGAGTAGTTGGCGTAATTGATGATGCTGAACCAGAACATACTACTTCCAAGCCAAAGTTCGCTGAAGGTGCAGGAAGCAAGGATAATCCGTTTATCATCAAACCTGCCAAGACAGTCAAACCGGGCGATACGATATACAGCAAGGAAGTCATTACCATAACCAATATCACTCCTAACTTAAAGGTCAAATCTGTTGATTACTTCGACCGAGAAAACGGTCGCAAGTTCACCATGCAAGACCAAGCAGGTAGTGATGAAGGCGTCAGAATGATCGAAGCAAATGAAGACGGTGAGATTAATTTTAAACTAATCTTTGATGATAGTTTTGAGCCAACTCTGGCTGGTGGTGAATTCCAAGGTGCAATCAAGGTTGGACGACGTTCAGTATACTTGGTGTGGGACGTAAAGGTCAAACCAGACCCTGAATATGTCAAGGAGCAAAAGAAACTAGAAGCCGAGCGCAAAAAAGCCGAAAAGCAATCTAAGAAGGATGCAGCAGAAGCAGAGAAGCTAGCCGCTTTAGAGGCCAAAGAAGCAGAAGCGAAAGCCAAGCAGGAAGCCGAAGAGGCCGAAAAGCAGGCTAAGAAAGCAGCCGCTGCAGCAGCCAAAGAAGAAGCCGCCGCCGCTAAAGAAGCAGAAGCAGCAGCACTAGCCGCTGCCGCCGCTGCAGAAGCAGAAGCAGCAGAACTCAAGGCCAAGAAAGCAGCCGATAAGGCCGAAAAAGAGGCTAAGAAAGCAGCCGACAAGGCCGAAAAGCAGGCCGCTAAGGAAGCCAAAGAGGCAGAAAAGCAGGCTAAAGCAGATGCCGATGCAGCAGCAGCCGCTGAAGCAGAAGCGAAGGCCAAGCAGGAAGCCGAAGAGGCAGAAAAGCAAG
>CAXHFO010000241.1:0-2404 GCA_964015895.1 uncultured Candidatus Poseidoniales archaeon | reverse complement strand
GATTATCAGCGGTCTCGTGGGCTCGGAGATGTGTATAAGAGACAGATACTTGGTGAATTAGAATTACAAGGCGAAGAATTTACCGGGCCGAATTCCACAGTCGACCGAAATAAGTTGTCAACCGATTTGATAAATGCTCAAAGGAGTGAAGGTAAATTAGTTGAGGAATCTCAATTGATAGAGAACAAACTTAGAGAGAGTGAAAGAAGGCGTGAAAGATTACGCGCTGAAATGGAAACCTCCTCCGGTGCCAAAGGAATGGCGGGAGGGGCCGCGGCAATTATTGCAGCAAGAGATAATGGCGAACTTACTGGTATTATTGGAAGCATTGCAGAATTGTGTGCGCCTGTAGATTCATCTCATGATAGCGCATTAGCCACAGCAATTGGCGGCGGTATGACATCGATTGTTGTCGAAAGCGATGAAGTTGCAGCAAGAGCGATAAAGTGGCTTGCTGAAAGAAGAGCAGGAAGGGCAACCTTCTTGCCACTAAACAAGCTAAACAGTAACAGAACTGCAGGAAAAGCCTTGATGGTTTCCAAGAAGCCTGGAGTAATCGGTTTTGCTCATGAATTATTAAACTATGATCCCAAAATAGACATTGCAATTAAATTTGTTCTAAGGAATACCTTGATTGTTGACTCACTATCTACAGCTAGAAGTAACATGGGAGGTGTTAGACTAGTTACTCTGCGTGGTGATGTTACTGAAGCTGGCGGAGCCATGGTTGGAGGTTCAAAACGCAAAATGTCCGTATCATTTGGTGGTGGCATAAAAGGTGCTAGTGAAGTAGAAAAACTATCTTCTGAAATAGGTAAATTACAACTTATGTCCGAAACTGTCAATGCGGCATTACTAGAGGCTAGAAGGGGACAACAAAAGCTACGTACTAAAATCAACGAGTTGACAGATAGCGATCATGCGGTAAAACTGCAAGAATGGCGGGCTGAATTAAAGCAAGCCAAAACAGTCTACAACAAATCATTGGGGGAAATTACTACAATTGAAAAGAAGTTATTAGACCTTGAAGGATTAGCAGCAGGACATATAGATGAATTAGATAAAGCTCAATCTGTAGTTGCAGATTTGGACTCCGCAATATTAGCGGCTAGGGCACAGCTTGAATCTGCAAGTCCAGAGCATCTCAAAGATAGAATGCATGCTGCAGAAATTAAACGCCTTGATGCGGAAGGTACAATGTCCAAGGCTCTAACAGCATTAGAGAGTGGTTCTGAGCACAAAGATTTGCTAAACCAGAGAGTTCAAGACTTGGAGTCAAGAATTAGCACTACTAGTAAGGCAATCATTGAGAGAAGCGAAATGATTGATAATTTACAAGCCGCGATTGCCACAGATTCAATTGACCTAAAAGATAAGGAAGAAGAAAGAACTCAACTACTTGAAGAGAACAAAGGTCTTGAAGATGAAAGAATCGAGCTTGTCGATGAGAGAGCTAGCCTAAGAACAGAATTGCAGCAGAAATCTACTGACTCACAATCACGCAGAAGACTCAGTGATGAACTTTCAAGATCTATCGTCAATAAAGACATGGCCATAAATGAATTATTCTTAGAAATGCAAAGTAATGGAGTTGAACCAGCTCAATCAGATGTTACACTACCTTCAGTTGGTGATGCGGATAAGAAGGTTAGAACTCTAGAAAGAGCCATGGAACGTCATGGGCCAGTAAACATGCTCGCTATAGAACAGTATGCTGAGTGTGAAGAGCGGCTTAATTCAATGAAGGATGAATTCAAGCAGTTGCAAGCTAGAAAAGCAAACCTGGTAGATATTACAGAGAAACTAGAAAGCCAAAGAAAGTCAAAATTAATTAAGGTATTAGATAAAGTAAATGAGAATTTCAAGAAATCTTACAAGATTTTAAGCGATGGTGGTAAGGGTGAATTGTATTTAGAAAATCCAGATGAACCATTCAAAGCAGGCCTAGAGTTGTGGGCTAAACCTAAGGGTAAATCATCTAAGGTCAATCGTTTACAACTGTCTGGAGGAGAACAATCAATGGCTGCTTTAGCATTGATATTCGCCATTCAAGATTATGACCCAAGTCCGTTTTACTACTTTGATGAAGTTGACCAAAATCTGGATGCAGTAAATGCGGAATTAATTGCCAAGATGTGCCGTCAGAGAAGTAAGAAAGCACAATTCATTATGGTGACTTTGAGAAAGGTGTCATTGAGACTTGCAGACCATCATATTGGTATTACTCACGGTGGAGATGGCTGTAGTAGAAGGATAGTCGACTTTGATCGTGAAAGAGCTATTGAGTTGAGTGAAATTGAATCTGCGAAGGATAATCCTCTTGATGAAAGAATCAATGCAATAAAACTAGAAAAACAACTTGAAGCAGATTCTGATATGCCTACAGTTCCAGAACCTTTGCCGC
>CAXHFO010000240.1:0-2419 GCA_964015895.1 uncultured Candidatus Poseidoniales archaeon | reverse complement strand
TCCATTGGCGGCATAGGTGGCATAGCCGGAGGTGCGTCCATAGGCGGCATTGGTGGCATAGCCGGAGGTGCGTCCATAGGTGGCATTGGTGGCATAGCCGGAGGTGCCGGAGGTGCGTCCATTGGAGGCATTGGTGGCATACCTGGAGGAGCCGGAGGTGCGTCTAGTGGTGCATCTGTAGGCGGCATGGGTGGCATGGGTGGCATAGGTGGCATAGCAGGCAATCCTGGGGGCATAGGTGGTTTTTCTTCTGACATTTCAATTCCTCCGCGCAAAAAGTCAATGCGGCAGTTCCGCCATTGATGCATAGCACATAACCATTATGCTCAAAGGTTCAACTAAAAAATGCGATTTAAACCCTAATTATACCTAATTTACAATCAAGTTGATTTATGAGGCGAGAAAGCCCCCTACATGGTCGGTCTAGATAGTGGAACACCCCCTGTAATTTTTGTTGTTGGAACTGCAGGTGCAGGAAAATCATCCTTAGTGACTGCTTTTCAGCGCTGGTCACGGTTTCTTGAAACAGACGCCATTGCAGTAAATTTAGACCCCGGTGCTGAAAGAGTTCATTATGATGCTGAGTTTGATGTAAGAGATTTAATCTCACTGACTGAAGTCATGACTGAATACGACTTAGGTCCTAATGGGGCACAAATACTAGCCGCTGATTTACTTGCTGCGCAAGCTGGTGACGTTGCAGATCAACTGCACGCATTATCGGGTGAACTTATGATAGTAGATACCCCGGGCCAAGTAGAACTATTTGCTTTTAGAGAGGCAAGTAATCACTTAATCGAGGTATTAGGAAGAAATCAATCGGCTATTATTTATCTATTTGACCCAATGTTGTCACGCTCACCATCTGGATTCGTGTCCCAAATGCTATTGTCTAGTATTGTTGAATTTAGATTAGGATTGCCAACCAAGAATTTCTTGTCAAAGTCCGATTTGTTAGAGCCTGATGAACTAGAAAAGATTCTAGAATGGTCTGAGAGGTTAGAGATTTTGGAATTAGCACTTTATGATGAAGCAGGCGGGCAGAGAACTGAATTTGCCATTAATCAATTACGTATGATGCAAGAATTTGCTCAAGCACCTGGCCTTACACCATTATCCTCTGAACTTGAAGAAGGACTTGCTGATGTTTTGACATTTGCTCAAGCACTATTTGGCGGAATGGGCGACGCTCGGGACGGTTTTGCTCAGGATATCGAACATGAAAGAAATTGAGTTTTCATTCAATAACTCTTAGAAACCGCCTTGAATTAGCAAGGCTATGGTAAAGCACTTACTGGCGATTGATGATGTTGAAGAAGACTTTGAAATGATTCTAAAATGGGCAATAGAATTCAAGCGTTTGTGGAAGCAAGGAGACGATGTGGCAATAAATTTCATGCCACTTGATACGCTTGCTGTTGGGTCAATATATGAAAAGCCAAGTACTAGGACAAGGGTATCGTTTGAGGTTGGAATTAATCGCTTAGGTGGCTACCCACTTACTCTGCTAAAGAACGATATTCAATTAGGTAAATCTGAAACAGTTGGAGATACATCTCAAGTTCTATCTAGGTTTCTTGGTGCTATGACTTATCGATGTTTTTCTCACTCCGATGTTGCAGAACTAGCAAAATACGCTGACGTGCCTGTACTAAATGCACTTTCAGACAAACATCACCCATGCCAATCAGCAGCAGATTTGATGACAGTATTGGAAAATTTCAATGAATTGGATAATCTAATAGTTGCTTGGGTAGGCGATGGTAATAACGTATTACATGATTTGATGCTAGCATGTGCAATGCTTGGGATAGATATCCATTATGCGATTCCAGAGGGGTATGAGCCAGCGGAAGATATTGTAGCTCGAACAGAAGAACTTGCGGCAAAGAATGGTAGCAAAGTTATTGCCACCAACGATCCAGTGGCAGCAGTATCAAATGCAGATGTTGTTTATACTGACGTATTTATTTCAATGGGTGAGGAACATCTCAAAGACAAAATAAATTCGTTTGATGGTTTCCAAGTTAATGAACAATTGGTCAGTAACATGAACGATGAATGGAGATTCATGCATTGCTTGCCGGCTCATCGTGGTGATGAGGTTACTGATTGGGTCATGGACCATAAGAATTCTATCGTGTTTGATCAAGCTGAGAATCGAATGTGGGCTCAAATGTCACTACTTACTTACTTAGTTAATGAAGAGGCATGGGAAACCATGGGTGAATTCATGGGACTAATCTGATTAGAGATACATTGGTACAATAAAACCAATCAAGCCTAGCAGCATCGCGACTCTAATTTTACCCGCTGCTTGGTGGTCTTGACCAATGGCAAGTTGTTTGTTTAGAGTAATTAACATCAATATAGCAGGAGTTTGGAAAAATAATTGGTTGAACTCAAACGGTCCTTTCCA
>CAXHFO010000239.1:0-2425 GCA_964015895.1 uncultured Candidatus Poseidoniales archaeon | reverse complement strand
ATCTACCCTCGAACCTTCGTCGGCAGCGTCAGATGTGTATAAGAGACAGCATTTAATACTCTTCAAAATTATGACGCTCCTAGATATGATGGCGGTATGGGAGGAATGAATATCCTAGGCTTTTTGAGTTTTGAAGAAGTTGTAGAGTTAAGGAAATTACTCAGTGGACGCAATTGGTCGGTGGCTTCTGATGAACCATTAGATGGCGGAATAAGAGATGCGGTGAAACATCTATTGGCCATGATAAAGGCTGCAGAACGTAGAGATTCTGGCGTAATGCACAGGTCACATTCGTAATTAGAAATCTTGAGATGTTAGCCTCTCGTACATTGAGGCATACAACTGTGCAGTTTCGTCAATAACACTTTGAGGTAACTCCGGGATAGGTGGGTCCTCAGCACCGGTATCTCTTGCCTGTTTTAATTCCGCTTGGTGACCAGTTCCAATGTAATGAGTTCTAACAAATTCCTTAGACAATTCAATACATTCTCCGTTTTTATATGCTTCTGCATCCCACCATCTGTCCTCATCTAGGGTACCAAATGTATCAACAAGGACTACCTTTCGGTTTGGACCAAGAGCAAATTCCTTCTTTCCATCAACATGAATTAGACCATTCTTTGCAGCTTCTCGCTCAATCATAGCATCCACTTTTAGTACAACATCAAAAATTTCATTCAGTTCATCTGGGGTGATATTAGAAATCTCTAAAGCTTCTTCATTAGTGATATTCCTATCAAACTTTTCAAATTTTGTAGTAACTTCCAAAAATGGCTTTGAAAGTTTAGCACCATATTCACAATCAGCAGGAACTCCAAGCTGTTCAGGAGTTAGTTCACCACGTTGGAATCGACGCCATGCAGAGCCAGATAGATAGTGTCGGCAAATTATCTCTAGCGGCACAAATACCCATTCCATATCACGAGGAATTGCGCCAGGTTCTTTTATGACTTCCACTTTTCTTACCAAGCACCTATCCGCTGCATTAACTTCGACTAAGTGAGTACCACATATGCCTTCTTGTTCAATCAATTTGAACCAGTGAGCAGTAGTCCTGTTTAGTGATTCACCTTTGCGTGGAATCAATGATGGTATGATTTGATCAAATACTGAAATTTGATTCGTGAATCTAAATTCTAGAATATCTGGATCATCGGTTGACCAAACTTGTTTTACTTTCCCTTGGTATAGCATCTCGCCCATGATTACCTTTGATGCCAATAGGCCTTTGAACATTTCACAAGAGATCAAAGATATCCAAGAGCGTCTTCGATACGATTCATTTCAGGTCCTGTGGTTTCAGTACCTGTTATTGCGCCCTCATTAGAGGCACATATTCCCGCACCAACATAGGGAGAACCAAAACAAGCTGTACCAACCATAGGAGGCACTTTCATAACTTCCTCAATCAAGATTACTTCCTCTGGTGTCACATCAGGATGGAGTAAGATACCTTGATCATTACAGACACCAAGACTTCCCACGACGTCTTGTCCTGCAATAGTAGTTGCAACAACGTCTACTTGCATAACTTGAGCAATAATTTCTAGGCCCTCTTCGGGGATACTTGGCGATGCAACAACACCGGTTTCATTAGCCAGTAAAAGATTTCCAGCTGTATTAACACCACCTTCCATGACCACTACATCACCGTATGAAGTGAGTAAATCAATATCTGATTCTGTTGCAATATCTGCAACAGCCATGCCTTTTGAGTTGCCACACAAAAGGGCGCCAATGAGATTAGATCCACCAATACTCAGTTCAATGGACTCTAATCCAAGTACATTATCGATCTTTTCTTTTACTGGTTCAGTTAACTCAGCAGGATGAAAAACGTAGTTTCCTACAGCTGCCAAATGAATCCCAACTTGGTCACTGCCAAAGATGTCAACGGAGTCTACTGTCATCGCAATCAACCACGCCAAATCATGAAGTCATAAAAGGAAGACCTCTAGTGATTCAAAATAAAAATAAAAAAAAGGCCGGCACCAAAATGGTACCGGCCGATTTAGTAGAGGAATTCGAGTGAAAGAAGAGGGGCACAGTGACTTCCTTTCCCGTGGACTCTCGTACCACAGTATTGGGATAGACGCAGATGGGCTTGACTTCTGGGTTCGGAATGAGACCAGGTAAACACCAACGCTATGACCGTGCACCCATCTTCTCTCGAATCGGATATGGATGCGACTATTGTCGCAGCGAATTGGCATGAATTATTAGACGAAGAGCACTCGCGGTGCGGATACATACGAAAATAAAGATGCTCGAACATTAGTGCTGCTGGACTGAATACGTCGCCGAAGCTTCGTACTTACATCCGCAGTCTATCATCTCGTCTTTTACGAGCGTTCTGAGGTGTCTCGTCTATGGGGTGGCTTCGAGCTTAGATGCTTTCAGCTCTTATCCTTCAGGGCGTGGCTAC
>CAXHFO010000238.1:0-2428 GCA_964015895.1 uncultured Candidatus Poseidoniales archaeon | reverse complement strand
TTACTATAAACTGTTAATTAAGCACATGGTCGGGACAAAGTAAAAAAAACCTAACCCCGCAGCGGTGCTTCAATGTCAACTAATTTTTGGGATGTTAAGATTCCTGAAGACGAGGAAAAACCGGTCCAACAAAAGGAGGTTGAACCAGTTGAAATACCAGCTATAGAGCAATCTAATAAAATTCAAATTGATGGTAGTGCAGAAGAGTTTCAACTCGAGAATCAAACAGAATTGGATTATGAAGGGATTCGAGCAAGCCTTGAGAGATCGTCTCAAAGCGATGAATTTTGGAGATTCGATCTAGACCAAGACAGAAATAGTTTTTTTCAGATGCACTTCGAGAGCGGGCTGATTGAGTACTGGGTTGATGGTGCAATGCAACATCAGCAAACCGGTGACATCGATGACGCGTTAAAATATCTAGAATCAATTACCTCGACAGACTCAGGCAGTCAAACCACAAATGTTGAGCTTAGTGACAATCCAATATCGGCATCTACTGCAGTAGTACCAACACAGCAGCGGATTGAGGCAATGCAGCAGGTAGACGTTGCACAACTCGAATCGACTGAAACACCAGAAATCCACGCTTTTTTCAGTTATAATCGATTAGTTATAGTTTCGATGATAGTTTCCATTCCCACTCTGCTCCTTTTTTCCTCCGGCGCCGAGGGCCTCGCTGTCGGCTCTTTCATCGCTACTACTGCTTTATTTGTATTAGCTTACTTTTATTTCACTCGAACCAAGATTGCGCATTTCAAAAATCAACAAACCTATGTTTGGTATCAAGGCAATTCTGTGCTATTTATTTACGTTAAAGAAATGACAGACAAGTTACTGACCTGGACCACTACAAGTACTTCGACAGATTCTGATGGGCACACTACCAAAACCAAGCACCATCATTTCAGAATAGTCGATGCTAATGGCGGGGAATTATTCTCCGGCGAGGGCGCTGGCGGCAAATCAGGTTGGGGCAGGGACGAGCTGATAAAATTACTAGGATTAGAAACAATCAACAGCAGGTATCAACCACGATCAACAGGACACTCGGTGGCTGGCAACACAAGGCGTGATTTGGATAATAAGGAAAATATGCAAAACTCTATGAAAGGTCTATGGGCAATTATCTTAGGACCAATTTTATTTGTTGGAACGATAGCCATCTTCATCATTGTTGGTATGTTTGTGGGTATGCAAAATGATTTTGGGACTTATTATGATGAAGACTATTCAGATGTTGTGTATTATTGCTCTAATGATGGAGCTGACTATGCATATCAGATGGGTGGTGAATTATGTCCTGATGGCCATGGCATCACCCCCGTATGTCCAAACGGCGAACCATGCATCTGCGTAGATATAGACGACGACTGTTTTGACGGGGATGATGATTGGGGCTATATCATAGACTTTCAATATGGTTCAACCGATAGATGGTGCAACAATGCCGAAAATTATCCAGTTACAACACCAATTGAAATTGTAAGTGTCACAGAAATCGGTAGTAATGAAGAAAATGGAGCAATGTGGCCAAACAACGACCTATCTTACGCAATCAACGGAGGAGTTTGTGACTATGTATATCACAGCGGCCAGTCGACCAGCTTCGAATTTGTCTTTAATCTGGTAAACACCAGTGATATTGACGGCATTAGCATTTTGTACATAGACGATGAGTGGTATACTTCGGGCTATTCCGGCATAGAAATCTACACGGCAGGAGTCAACAATACTGAATGGATTAAGCAATATTCGAGCGAAAAAATGTATGGCGAATATGAACGATATGCAACCTATGAAGAACCGGCGGCAGATTTCGGAGTGACTGCATGGTATAGACATGCATTCAATGAAACGGTTACAAACGTCAGTCAAGTAAAGATTGTAACAGGGATGGCAGATCAAATGAGTGATACTTCAGTAAGTTTCACCGGGCTACGAGTAGACGGAGCAGGCGACTATTACTATCCTGATTATTTCTTATGCAATGGAAATTGGGACGGACAGTTTGAAAATTCTACTAGTGAATTGATATTATGGGATGATTTACCAACACCATACCATTTAGGCTGCACGGATATGGTGGCGCAGGAAGAATAATTCTATCACCAATCTATACAAAGCCTGAACACATAGCGTTGTTATGGGCAAAGTAAACTTCCAGGATAAGTTCAGTAAGTTTGACGAGCATTGGACGCCAAAGATAATTGCTGAAATGAACGACTATCAAATCAAGCTAGTGAAGGTAAAAGGCGAATTTGTTTGGCACAATCATAGTGATACCGATGAAGTATTCATTGTTATTGAAGGCTGTTTGAAGATTGAATTTGCTGAAGAAACCATTGAACTTAATGCCGGTGAAATGTATGTAGTGCCTAAAGGTGTGCAGCACAAACCCTACTCTGATGAGGAATGTAAGATTCTC
>CAXHFO010000237.1:0-2482 GCA_964015895.1 uncultured Candidatus Poseidoniales archaeon | reverse complement strand
CAGATGTGTATAAGAGACAGTTCTTATACTAATCTCATAATTATTGTCAATGATGTTGCACCTGGACCGTTCGAATATGTTCCTGAGAACAATACTCTGACTACTGGTGAATCAGTCCATCTCGCACCTACATTCATCAATGAGATTAGCAGTAATGGTTCGACTTGGAGAGTTGCAGACATTAGGCCTGGAAATTCGGGGTCTCAACCAGGTGTCAATCTACAGGTTTTAGTCGGCGGCACCATCTATTTTGATGCTGACGACGCCTCAATAGGTCGTGAATTGTGGGCTCATAATACCACTAATGGTACAACATGGAGTGTGGCTGATATTCGCGCCGGTGCTGCTGGAAGCAATCCCGGAAATATGTTGCACCTATTAGTTGGCGACACCATCTATTTTGATGCCGAAGACGGCTCATCTGGTCGTGAATTGTGGGCACATAATACCACCAATGGAACGACGTGGCTTGTGGCTGACATTCAGAGTGGAAGTGTAAGCAGCAATCCAGGACAAAAAATGGAGATTTTGGTTGGTGATACAATTTACTTCGATGCTGCAGATGGCTCGACGGGTCGTGAATTGTGGGCACACAATACCACAAATGGTACAACATGGCGTGTGATTGACATCCAGAGTGGAACAGGTCATGGTTTTCCTGGATATTACATGGATGAATTGTTAGTTGGCGATACACTCTACTTTGATGCATACACCGGATCACATGGAATAGAAATCTGGGCGCACAGTACCTCTAATTCCTCCACTTGGCGTGTGACGGACATATATGCTGGTTCAGGTGGTTCAAGCCCAGGTAATTGGATGTCTTTGCTTGTCGGCGATACAATCTATTTTGATGCAACCTCTGCAACCACCGCTACTGAATTATGGGCGCACAATACTTCCAATAGTACAACATGGCTAGTAAAAGATATCAACACTGCTTCTAGTTCTGCAGGAAGCGATCCAGGAAGATATATGGAAATATTAGTTGGTGACACTCTTTACTTTGGAGCATATACTCCAACAACTTCGTGGGAATTATGGGCTCATGACACCTCTAATCATTCGACATGGCGCATAACAGACATGGCATCTACTCACAATCTTGGAGCTAATATGCATGTTTTGGCCGGAGACACCATCTATTTCGAGGCTAATGATGGCTTATCAGGTGCTGAATTATGGGCTCATGACACCTCAAATGGTACGACATGGCTGGCCAAAGACCTCAACCCAGGTTCTGGGGGCAATAGTCTTGGATATATGTTTGAAATTGTAGTGGGCGATACTATCTTCTTTGACAAGAATCAAGATCGAATTTATGCACATGACACTTCAACCGGAATAACAAGGTTAGTCGCAAACATCAACACTGAGTCTGCATGT
Source organism: uncultured Candidatus Poseidoniales archaeon (assembly GCA_964015895.1). GTDB lineage: Archaea > Thermoplasmatota > Poseidoniia > Poseidoniales > Poseidoniaceae > MGIIa-L1. The sequence goes on along the minus strand of CAXHFO010000237.1, from coordinate 1,093 downwards.
TATCCAGGATATCGAATGCTGGTATTGGTTGAAAATACACTATATTTCGATGCAGTTGGTAGTAGTTCAGATACGGAGTTGTGGGCTTATGCCATTGATGGAGTCAACTTAATGACTAATACTGGTGGAGATGTAACCTCATATGAGTTGAATTCAAGTCTGCCAAATGGACTCTTGTTCGATACAAATACCGGGATAATATCAGGCAGTCCGACGGGTATTGTTTCTCAAACCGCCTACAAGGTATGGGCTAACAACTCTGGAGGTTCAGTTGAGGCTTATCTCAATATTACCGTTAATGATGCCTCACCGGGCTCTTTCACATACAACCCAATAGATATGGATTTGACACTCAACCAAGCAATGGCTCCTAACACCGTATCACCAGGTGGTGGGGCAGTAACAAGTTGGGAGATTTCACCAGATGTGCCAACTGGCCTCAACTTTGAATCCAGTAACGGAACCATTTGGGGAACGCCAACGGTACTGCAAACCTCTCCTATCACTTACACAATTTGGGCTAACAATAGTGGTGGTTCATCCTCAACAACAGTTACCATAACCATCAATGATGCAGCCCCGATCGTTACTTATTCGCCAAATGATGAGATAATTTTCACTAAGGGTGTAACTCTAAGTCCAGATGTTGGACCATCGTCAACTGGAGGATTTGTCACGTCATGGGAAATCTCACCATCACAGAATCCATATTTCCATTGGAATAGCGTCAATGGATATATTGGCGGTACACCGACAAACTTACTGCCACGAACCCAATTTACAATATGGGCAAATAACTCTGGAGGCTCAGTCATAACTTATGTCAACATCACCATCAACGATGAAGCTCCTGATATCTCATACAATCCAGATTGGTTTGAATTAACCAAAGATGTTGCAATGTCACCAACGGCAACCCCGGCCAATGTTGGTGGTGCGATTCCGTCAACTGTCATCGATTCAACTGGCATTGTTGGAGAATATTCATCCATAGCCATTGATTCGAGTGGATATAAGCACATTTCATACTATGATTCAACCAACCAGGAGCTCAAATATGCTACCGATAAGAGTGGTTCTTGGGTCACCATTT
>CAXHFO010000236.1:0-2488 GCA_964015895.1 uncultured Candidatus Poseidoniales archaeon | reverse complement strand
AATATGGACAATCTACCGAACACTTGGGATGAATGGATTACGAATTTTGGCGAATGGCAACAAAGGGTTGGATTTAATCCCGATTGGCTAGGAGATTTTGAACTATCAGTGCTGTTTGATTGGGAGCGAGCAGGCGACGTAATCGAATTTGGTGACTATGCTGGTCGTGCCAAATGGGAAAGGGCACTTCAGGTACCCCATCAGAGCATGCGTGACGCCTTAATCGCCATGATTACAGTACAAGGTGATACAGAATTTGCATCTGTTGAGCAACAGAGACATCTTCTAGCATCGGCACCAACTGATTTCGACAGATACTCTGCGGCAAGAATCATGGCAGAAGAACAGCGCCACGGCTGGCAAATGGCCTACCTATTGATGACTTACTTTGGCCAACAAGGTCGTAGAGAGGCACAAAAACTGCTTGAAAGAAATGCTCAGGACGGCGATCGTTTACTCGGCGCATTCAATGTCCCTATGCCGCATTGGCTAGACTTTTTCTGCTACACAATGTTTGTCGACAGAGACGGAAAATTCCAATTAGGAATGCTGTCAACTTCTGCCTTCAAACCACTAGCTGCATCTATGGGACCAATGCTCAAAGAAGAAGCGTTCCACCTAGGTACTGGATTTAACGGTCTAAGAAGAATCATCAAGGCTGGTGTGTTACCGCTTGATTTGCTGCAACGTTACATCAACAAGTGGGTATCAACCGCACACGACCTGTTTGGCGTCGATGCTTCATCATCTGCTCACTGGGCTTATGTCTGGGGAGTGAAAGGTCGTTGGGATGAACGGAAGAAACTCGAAGCTGGCATTGAAGTTGACAAAGCAACCCTAAACGAAGAGTCGAGGGGACACTACCACGATGAAATCGCTGGTGAAATTAGAAAACTATGCGGTTATTTACCTGAAGATACCCCGGAATTGTATGTACCTCACGAGAACTTTAACCGTAAGATTGGGGCTGCTAAGGGGCAAAAATTCAATGTTGACGGAACTTCATTTGACGGTTCAGATGAAGATTGGGCTGACTACTTACACAACATACTTCCAAGAGACCAAGACGAAATTGACTTAGAAGAAATTTTCAAACAAGAATGGATTGCTAACAAACCTATGTCCACTAGACAAATAGAGTCTGGCATCGGTATATCCGCATAACCTTAGAGGCATTGTAATGATACCGATTTCCCTCTATGGCGTAGATGTTGGCAAATGTGAGTCCTTCTACTCGGTACTGCCAGGACTAGTTGCCGACAGCGTTGATGATGAAGATTATTCTGATGCACTGTTCGCTATTCAAAATAAGGCTTCCATGGATCACGTGAAAGTCGCCGAAGACTGGGCTCAAAGGCAACCTTACGCATTCCCCGAAGAGATTGCCAACGAAATTGAAATGATCATCAGGACAGTATCTTATCCAGACGTGGCTTTGCTTGAACATTTGCTAACCATTGAAGGCATAGATACCCAAAGAGTCTCAGAGTGGATGCACTTTTCCACAAACCTGTATCCAATCTATAGCCAAAAAGCCTGTCAAGCACTAACAGATATGGGCCTAGAAACACCATTCAATCTAGGAGACATGGCAAGTTATGGACTCTATGTCGCTCGTATTGAAGGACTTAAGATGTATGCTCCAGCTAAGGGTCTACCAGAAATAGGATTACCCCGATCAAGAATGCTCCAATTAGGTTTGGAGCGTTTTGAATGAGTAGTTTAGCGACTCATTTGAAATTATTCACTGTTGCCATAATATGGGGCTTTGGTTGGCCTGCAGGTCGAGTTGTCGCTAACGATGTTCTACCTTTTACAGCCTCGTGGATTCGTTATATTATAGCCACGTTCTGCTTTTTGGCTTATCTTAAACTTTCAAAACAATGGATGTTCCCCAGCAAATTGGAATGGAAGATCTTGTTCCTGATTGGGTTTTTCTCCACCTGCGTCTATCAAGCATTCTTCATGTTTGGCATGCAATATACCGCAGCTGGAGATGCTTCACTCATGATTACCTTCAATCCTATTTTTACTGCAATATTAGCAGTTATATTCCTCAAGGAAAGTTTGCACTGGAATTTAATCACTGGATTGTTGATGGGAATTACTGGGGTTGGGATATTATTTTACTACTCACCAAATGTTGACATTGATTTTGTCGATCGGGCAATTGGTGACTTACTTATTGCTGGTGCAGCACTTGCATGGGCTTGTAACACAATATTAATGAAAAAGGCTATGACTGAAACTGATGAAAAGTCATCTAAGCCATTAAATCCACTAGAATTAACTGTCTGGTCATCGGTAGCTGGTCTGATATTGTTGACTCCAATAATGGCTGTTGAAACTATGACTCAAGGTTTTGTTCTACCTAGTGCAGACGGGTGGATTGGTTTGGTATTTCTAGCAATATTTTCTACTGTTGTCGCTTACGTGTGGTTCGCTGACGGTATAATAAAAATTGGCGCCTCAATGAGTGCTTTGTATG
>CAXHFO010000235.1:0-2492 GCA_964015895.1 uncultured Candidatus Poseidoniales archaeon | reverse complement strand
GGACACGATGACCATGACGGACATGATGACCACGGCGATGAACTAGTTGGCCATGCAATGCTCGAAGTACTTGCAGAGGGTGACTATGGGTTTGCAATGCCGGCAGACGTAGAATTCTACATCGTAATGGCTGAAGGCGGTCATGACGATCACGACGACCATTCTGGACATGACGACCATGATGACCACGGTGCTGAAGACGGTGACGATCACAGCGATGAAGATGAACACAGCGACGAAGAAGAAGGTTCAGACCTATCCTTTGACCCACACAGCTGGTTAGACCCTGTAGCATTCAAGGAACAAGTCAAACTTGTTCTTGCTTCTCTAGTTGCAGAGTACCCATCAATGGACAGTAAATTTACTGACAATGCCGAGGAATTCATGGCAACTCTAGACAGTTTGGATGAGAAGTTTACCTCAACTTTCGTAACCGGTACTAGTTGCCCAAACAACAAAGTTGCGGCAAATCACAATGCTTACTCATACATGGCTGAGAGATACGACTTAGAGTTTGTAACTGTTCACGGACTTGATCCTGAAGGAGAACCTACACCAGCTGACATAATCAAGGTAGTGGACCAAATCAACGAAAATGGCATCACTGTGTTTTTCATTGAAGAATACACTTCTACTGATGCAGTAGACAGTATTGTCCAACAAACAATCTCTGATACAATGCCTACAGGTGTGACTGTAAAGTACCTCTACACAATGGAAATGGCTCCTAAGGACTCAACTGATAACTACGCCTCTTTGATGGAAAAGAACTTTGAAAATCTCAAAGCCGGCTTAGGATGCACCGCTTGAAACTCATCTTGAAAGAGTGAATTAAAAGCCATCTGCGTATGGGCTACATGGATGGGAACGAATTGGAAAGTACAGATAGTGTCTGGAAAAACGTCACTTCTCCACCCTCACTACAGGTTAGTAACCTGAGCGTGAAAAGGTCAGGCAGTCTAATTATCAAAGACATAGATTTCTCGATAAAACAAGGCGAGTTCGTTGGGCTAGTTGGGCCAAATGGCAGTGGTAAAACAACTCTCATTTTGAGCATACTTGGTATCTTAAAACCATTTACTGGTGAGGTAAAAATATACGGGCATGAGCCAAATTCCAAGGACTTGCACGGCAGAGTCGCTTGGGTATCCCAGGCGGCAGCAAATCTGCCGGCAAATATTCGTATAACAGTTAGAGAATTAGTAAAACTAGGGACCTTGAAAGGACTTGGAATTGACTTACTATTAAGGCGTTCAAATACTGATGAAGTAAACGAAGCGATAGACCTGGTTGGTTTACGAGAATATGCTGACACCAGCATCAGCAAACTGTCTGGGGGGCAGCGTCAAAGAGCAGTCATTGCTCGAGCGCTTGCCTCTAAAGCAGAATTCATCTTGCTTGACGAACCACTTGTAGGAATCGATCGCGATTCTAGGAATGCATTATTGAAGTTTTTAGACGGAATAACCCATAACACAGGCACTACTATTCTAATGGTTTCTCACGATATAACTGCTATGCGTCGTTCCACTCATCGAATTATTTACTTGGAAGAGACAATACAATTTGATGGAAGAACAGAGGACTTCCCTGATCTAAATATCATTGCTGAATTAAGAGGAATTAAACCGATACATGACGAAATACACGACATTGATTCTAGCGATTGCGAAGTATGTTTGGAGGAAGAATGATGTGGATTCCAAGTATCGGTGAACCATTTTTAGAAAAAATAGCGCCAACTTTAGAGAGCATCGCACCATACATGCCAGGCGAAGTATTTCCCTCGTTTTTCACTTTAACACTTTTACAGCGAGGCTTAGTTGCGGCAGTTATGGTTACTGTTGTTTCTGCATTTTTAGGTTGTTTCTTATTGATAAGAAATCTTGCGCTGATTGGTGATGGATTAGCGCACGTTTCATTTGGTGGTATTGCGGTTGGCATAGTTCTTGGTGCGACATCTCCGCTATGGTATGCGTTATTTTTCAGTGTAACTGCGGCTATTTTAATTCATGAACTGCAGGCCAGAGATATACTTACGGGGGATGCTTCAATTGCAATATTTTCCACCGGTATGTTAGCGATGGGGTTAGTAGCCTTACGACTTGAAGTTACTTTTTACCTGCCATTAATAGGGACTATTGAGTTAACTCAAGTTGGAATCACCAACACGGTTGAGAGTTATCTTTATGGTAATTTATACATACTTCGCCCAATAGATTTAGACTTAATCACCTTCATTTGCTCAGTTTCATTTACTCTATTATTTGTTCTAAGGCATGCATTATTGGCAATTGCCGTAGACCCCCTAGCTGCTAAGATTCAAGGTTTACCAGTTAGAGCCATTGGACTTTTGTTTAGTGTTCTTATTGCTGCAGTAGTTACCGCGATGGTCAAAATAATCGGGGCCTTACTTGTTACAGCATTATTGGTTACGCCAGCTGCAACCGCACAACTATTAGGTCGCAGTTATCGTGAATGCATATTGTATT
>CAXHFO010000234.1:0-2503 GCA_964015895.1 uncultured Candidatus Poseidoniales archaeon | reverse complement strand
GATTGTGGGGTAAGGTTGCTAGTCTAGTTGGTTTCAATGCCAGTCTGCCTACCGATGCAATGGGCGAGCGCAAAGGAGTAATTCCGGCTGAGCGTGTTCACTATCTTTCCGAAATTTCTGCTACTGTTCGCGATTATCATGTTGGCAATAATGAGATTGCCGAAAAATTGCGTCTTTGTCAACATCTAGAAACTGCGGCAGGTAATGCCAGTGAACGTGGTGCTAAGGCTGTAGCAAAGGATTTGCAAGAACAAATCGATGAGTTACTTGAAGAAGTTACAGAAGCCAAATCTGCACTGGGCCAATTCCGTCAATTAGCCGAAGAATATTCCAGTGGCGAGTATACTTATCACGTCAGAGGTAAACCATTTACCGTTAAAACAACTACAGAATCTCTAGCTCATTCAGATATTCCAAGAGTTGCCTTACCAAACTTTGCTGATGATGGTGAGTTGTACTCATGGATGACGCGTGAAAATGCCCCAGGACATTTCCCGTATACTGCAGGCGTATTTCCGTTCAAGCGAACCGATGAATTATCGGCCAGAATGTTTGCTGGTGAAGGTGGGCCAGAGCGTACCAACCGTCGGTTCCACTATTTATCCCAAGGCCAAGATTATGTTCGCTTGTCAACGGCTTTTGATTCAGTAACATTGTATGGCCGTGACCCAGCAGAGCGACCAGATATTTGGGGTAAAGTTGGTAATTCAGGTGTCAGTATTGCTACTTGTGATGATGCCAAGCGCCTGTATTCAGGATTTGATTTGTGCAATCCAAATACCTCAGTCAGCATGACTATCAACGGTCCAGCACCAATCATCTTAGCATTCTATCTCAATGCAGCAATCGATCAACAAGTCGAGGCTCACTTGACGCAGCAAGGCAAAACTCTCGAGATGAGTGATGTCGCTTACAGTGGCAGCCTACCTGAAGGCCACAACGGATTTGGACTTGCCACAGTTGGCAAGCGTGGCGATGAATTAGTCGACGCCAAGACCTACGCAGAAATCAAAGCACAAACCTTGCAAACCGTTAGAGGAACAGTTCAAGCAGATATTCTCAAAGAAGATCAAGCACAAAATACCTGTATTTTCTCAACTCCATTCGCTCTCAAACTCATGGGTGATGTTCAGCAATACTACATCGACCATGGTGTAAGAAATCACTACTCAGTATCTATTTCCGGCTACCATATCGCAGAGGCTGGAGCCAATCCAATTACGCAACTGGCCTTCACGCTCGCTAATGGCTTCACCTACGTTGAATATTACCGCAGCCGTGGCATGGATATCAATAAGTTCGCGCCAAACCTGTCGTTCTTTTTTAGTAACGGACTTGACCCTGAATATACGGTAATTGGCCGAGTTGCCAGAAGAATTTGGGCGGTCGCTATGCGTGATATGTATGGGGGCGATGAGCGCTCTCAGAAACTAAAGTACCACATTCAAACTAGTGGTCGAAGCCTACACGCTCAAGAGATTGACTTCAACGATATCAGGACTACTTTGCAAGCACTGTTAGCGATTCAAGACAATGCTAACTCTCTACATACCAATGCCTATGATGAAGCGATTACTACTCCTACAGAAGAAAGTGTTAGACGTGCTTTGGCGATCCAGTTGATTGTCAACAAAGAGTCTGGTTGGACTAAGACCGAAAACCCAATGCAAGGCTCGTTTATTGTTGATGAATTAACAGAGTTAGTCGAAGCAGCGGTCCTAGAAGAGTTCGAAGCTATCAGTCGTCGTGGTGGCGTACTTGGTGCTATGGAAACCATGTATCAACGTGGTAAGATCCAAGATGAATCGATGTACTATGAACATCTAAAACACGATGGAACTCTACCGATAGTTGGCGTCAATACTTTCCAGAACCCAAATGCTCAAGCCTTTGATGAATCAGCTGCTGATGACTTTGAAATGGAGTTGGCAAGGGCAACACCAGAAGAAAAGCAAGAATGTCTGGAGCGTGTTGAAGTAAGGCAAACTGTAGAATCAAACCAAACTACAGCGGCTCTAAAGCAACTGCAAGAAGTCGCCAGAATTGGCGGTAACGTGTTTGATGAATTGATGGAGACAGTCAAGGTTGCAAGCCTAGGCCAGATTACTGATGCTTTGTTCAAAGTCGGTGGACAATACAGACGTAATATGTGATTAGATTTCTCCTGCTCATTGTCCGTGAAATTTACTTCAAGGGTCTGTAAAACCGCATTTTTCATTGTGAAATATGGCGAAGATTACTTAATGTCTGCAAAGTGGATAGGCTGAGAAGAAAACTTCTCTGGTGCAAAATTTGTCTTGCAAGTTAAACATCCCATTGGGACCGGGAGTCCGGGACCTCTCGCTCGAGGCTGACTTACAGTCGCGTATTGATGACGGCCACAAAGTGTATGTTATAGGCGATATACACGGCCACTTAGCAACTTTCAGGGCACTACTTCATCGACTAAGATTAGGTAAGCAAGACCGAGTAATTTGCTTAGGTGATATGATTGACCGTGGCC
>CAXHFO010000233.1:0-2519 GCA_964015895.1 uncultured Candidatus Poseidoniales archaeon | reverse complement strand
CGTGGGCTCGGAGATGTGTATAAGAGACAGTATCTTGGTCACATAGAAAATATCCTGACTTGATAGTATCCTCGCGGTGACCCCGGTTGTTCATTTCCTGAATTGGTGCGGCAAGGCCATCCAAGGCGGAATTATCTCCGCCGCCCAAAGCAGAAGAAGAAATTAGTAGAGTTTTCGCCCCATGTTTGGCAGATTGAGCCGCAGAACGCAATGCTGCGGGACCATCACCGATTACAATAATATCCCATGCTTCCATAGTTCATCACCCAGTAAACTACGCGAAGAGTGACTGGGAAATAAGCAAACCGCATGAAGCCCGAAAAAGTCACTTGGGTCAGGTAAAAACCGGTAGGTCCATTTCTCCAATTTTTCTAGCTTTTTCCAACCTTAACATGCGCTTTCTTACAACACCTGAGGATGTTCTACTAACCTTTGTTGTCAGAATTTTAGATTCGAGAACTACTCCTTCATCATCTCTTAGGACAACTTGAAGATTAGTCTCACCAAAAAAATCTCGGTTCCATGCAACATTCATCCATAGAACAACCCCCTTGTGAAGATATCTTGGTAGCCAATCAAGGCTGTCTTCATCTTTTGGCGCAGATAATTTCAACGCATTTCTAGGTGGAGGGCAGGCCTCTAATTCAAACCGATGAGTTCGAGACAGTGGTTCACCGTTTGGTACTAAAACCTCGACTCTGACGTTACGCTTTTCGAAGGTTTGGTTATTCAAAACAATAAACAGATTTGTTGCCCCTTCTACGCAAACATCGTCAAGCGCCACGTCCATTCGCCATTTGGCCCGAGAGATTTCGGGCCTACCGCTCAGTAAATCGATTTGCAAACGATCTAACAGGTTAAACGCGCTGGGTTGCCATGCTTTAGCGTGAGAGATTAATCTTTGAATTGTACGCCAATTGAAATCTTTGTCCGAATCATACAAAATTGCCTCGAGTTTACCCTTGGTGATAAATGTCGAAAACTCTTTCGATGTTTCCTCTGCCGATAACTCGCCTAAGTCATGGAGATATAGGAGATATAGCAATCTTTCTAGTGCTTGACGTTTGTCGTATCCTGGCATTAGTGTTGCATGAAATTTCTTTTTCCATTCCGCCCAGTCAAGTTGTAGATCAGGGTCCAAATGTGAAGATACTAAATCGCTTAAAATGCTGCCTAATTGCGTTTGATGATGAGTGGGTGCGTGTAATACCAAATTAGGAAATCTATCACCAAGTTGTCTTATGTTTAGATTAGTATATTGAGCATGTAAAGTATAGACAAAACCAGTAATTACTGAAGCCATCAATGCCAAATTCCATGCAACAGAACCGGATTTCGTGGCCGTAGCGAGTACGATCATTGAGAATGATACACCGATTAATACGGTGCTGATCAAATTATATCTTCGATGGTCTCTTAGGCCATCGATAATACGATCAATTCCAGGCTGGACTCGAAGAGTATGCCGTTTTCCATCTGAAAAGCCGCCTTGTTCGCGTAGTGAAAGTCGGGCTTGCATTGCGTGCCAAGCAGATTCAACAGCAATAATATTGGGTAGTATCGCAAGTAATACGGGAATTGGTAATAATATAACGAACCAATTCATATCTGAGATTTGCGAGGGAAAAAACACACCTAGCATCGCAATAAAAGACAACAATAAGCCAACAGTTGATCGCCAATATATCAAGAACCGGTTGCGAGCAATGTTGCCTACTAACTTGCGCCGATTTTCTAATTGCGCCCACTGAACTCTGGTCTTCTCTAAAGGATTCTCAATTCTTTCAAAGCCATGTCCATATGGGTCGGGCAACTCTAGAGCGGCCTCGGAATCCTTGGGTTGTTTCTTGGCCATCCTATCATGTCCTGTACATGCTTACACTTTACTAATTGCCCATATTGTACGATTCTTAAGCCTGTTTGAGCGGGCGCGGCAGGATTCGAACCCGCGATCTTCGGCTTAGGAGGCCGACGCATTATCCAGCTGTGCTACGCGCCCAGCCTTCCCAGTTGCATTCTCATGATGAGTATTGCTATTAATTTGCAAACTGAGATGTCTGAGCAACATCTAATAAAAACCGTTCCAATACAACCCTTGGTTGTGCAGTTTTAAAAACGGAAACTTCACATTTGGCCAGACTAATCATAATTTCTGACAGTAACTTTTCATCGACATTCATGCGTCCTTCGGTTAGCAATATGTGTAGGTGCTTGACTATATCTTCTGCTTCTAGATTTTGCTTGTCCATGATCTGATCAAGTAACCCCATAGCACCTTTTAGGGTTCTAACGTTTCTTCCATTAGTCTTTTCCCAGCGCCAATCATGAACTTTACCTCGCATTGCCTCTTCAAGCATAAGTTGAATTTCTCTAATCTTGGTAGAGGCAACCAATTCTTGCAGATTATGGCGATTGTCTAACAAATCTCTCTTCCCCATTAATTCAAGAATGAATAACGCTTTGCGCAAATTACCGTTGCTGACCTGTCTCTTATACACATCTCCGAGCCCACGAGACCG
>CAXHFO010000232.1:0-2524 GCA_964015895.1 uncultured Candidatus Poseidoniales archaeon | reverse complement strand
AAGGCTAATTCCAATTAGCAAGTAAAAGAATCCGGAAATTGTTACCAATATGCCAATCAATGATGGCCATTTTGTTTTATCTTTGAATATTGCACGCGCTAATAATGGCCCAATCCCTGTTCCTAAGCCACGAGCGAAGAAAAACAACCCAAATCCAAATGCAGCACCGTATCCAGTAAGTTCAGAACCTGCTAGGACAAGAAACACACCGGCTAGGCCTGCGCCTGCTAAATTCCATGATGATTTAGCGAAAACAATTCGGAGTAATTTTTTGTCAGAATAGATCCGGGACCAGCCTATTTTGATATTAGAAAATGCAGTTTTAAGTAGCGGTCCTTTCATCTTAGGGTCTATATTTTGAGTAAAGTTTAGAGGTATAAGAAGTAAAGCAGACAGCAAAAAGGTGTAAGAATCAATGATAAATGCCATATCAGTACCCCATATACTGACAACTATGCCACCAAGCATTGCTCCAATACATAATGCCGATGACCAAGAGGCACTGTCAATAGCGTTAGCAGTTATGAGGTCTTCATCAGCAACAATATTTGGTAAAGCGGCACGTTCTGCAGTTACGTAGACTCCATGCAATAGCATCATTAGTCCTGATAATGATACTAACCACCACATATCTTCAGGACCATCTACTAAGAGGAATGATAGAGCCAAACCTACCTGTAGCAGGTTAGCCCATAGCATCAAGCTTTTTCGACTAAACCTATCTGCTAACAGGCCATTAATTGGTTGAGATATGGCGAAAAGTGCCATTCTTACAGAAAATAAGATGCCCAGAAGAAATTCTGAACCTGAATACTCTAGAATTAAGAAAAATAACGCAATCGTATTGAACCACTCACCAAGTAATGAGATTACTGAAGCGGCCCATAATCTTCTAAATTTGGGATTACTCAGGAAGAACTCGAAATAGCCTTTGGTCAATATCACTCCTCCTCAGCAATCGAATTACTCTCACTTATCGTGCAAATAATCCATTTAGAGGTAGGAGTATTTGAGATTTCAGAAGTTGATTCTAGTGGTACTAATTCGTTCGCCTCAGGGAAGTATGCTGCCAAATTCCTTTTTGGTATATTGTATGGAATTACCAACCATTTACTAGAGAATCTCTTTACTCCTCTAAAGTGGCTAGTTATGTCGACTATGTCCTTAGTTTTCAAATTCAATTCTAACATGTCACGAGGATTCATCATTAGGATTCTGCGATTGCCTTTTATGCCACGGTACCGATCGTCAAGCCCGTAAATAGTGGTATTATATTGGTCGTGGGATCTTATCGTCATCATGACAAATTCATCATTATTAATTGATACATCAGGCAAAGGATTTACTGAAAAGTGAGCAAATCCATCATTGGTATCGAATTCGCAACTATCTTTGGGAGGGTTGGGTAAGTAAAATCCGTTAGGTTGCCTTACTCTTGAATTGTAGTCTTCAAAACCACTAACTGACTTGCTGATTAACTCTCTTATCTTATCATAGTGTTCAATGCATCCTAACCAATCAACATTGGTGTCATGCAAAGTCACGTCAGCCAAATTAGCTATAATCCATGGTTCACTTTTCAACATGTTAGAGGTTGGTTTCAACTTGCCTTGCGATTTGTGAACTATGCCCATGGAATTTTCAACAGTCACAAATTGTTCAATCCCATCCTGAACATCTGCTTCTGTACGACCTAAACATGGGAGTATTAAGGACTCTTTTCCGTTAACTAAATGTGATCTATTTAGTTTAGTAGAAACATTAACTACCATATCTAGCTGAGAAACTGCATTTGCTGTTCTAATTGTATCTGGAGTTGCAGAAATAAAATTACCACCCAAACAAAACAAAACGTCAACTTCGCCATTTTCCATTGCAGTAATTGAATTAACTACGTCATATCCGTGCTTGCGCGGCATAGAATTTCTAAGCCCTAATTCCATTTTATCGATAAAGGAATCACTAGGTGCTTCCCAAATGCCCACTGTTCTGTTACCTTGGACATTTGAATGGCCCCTTACAGGACATAAACCAGCGCCAATACGACCTATATGCCCGCCAAGTAAGTGGAGGTTTACTACTTCCTTTATTACGTGGACTCCGTTTTTATGTTGAGTTAACCCCATTGCCCAGCACGATATTATTGATTTTGATTTAACAATTATATCTGAAAACTTTTTAATTTCTGATCTAGGAATTCCGGAATCAGTTTCTATCCTTTCCCAATCTATTTGTTGTAATGATTTAGCAAACTCGTTATATGATTTGGTTTTCTTAGAAATGAACTTATTATCAATTGACTCAGAATCGATAGTCAGTTTATTTATCGCTTGTAATAGTGCGGCATCACCGCCAATTTTTACCTGTAAATGCATATCTGCAAGGCCAGTTGAGGACAAATCTAATTTCATGTAATCTTGAGGATGCTTAAATCTAACTAAACCTGTCTCTGGAAGTGGATTAATATGTATTATTTTAGCCTGTCTCTTATACACATCTCCGAGCCCACGAGACCGCTGATAAT
>CAXHFO010000231.1:0-2524 GCA_964015895.1 uncultured Candidatus Poseidoniales archaeon | reverse complement strand
GATTTTTATCATGGAAGCCCCGGAAAACCTTGATCACCAAGGACTTTTACAAAAGTTAGATTTAGCGGGCTGCGGTGCTGTAGTGTCATTTTTAGGTATTACAAGGGGACATGATAACGGTGTAGAAATTTATCGTTTAGAATTTGATGCGTGGCAAGATAAACTCGGAAATGTACTACGACTATTGGCCGAAACTGCCATCGAAAGTTTCGGAGTTAGCAAAGTTGCAATGGCGCATCGCACCGGACCAGTAGAGGCAGGAGAAAACATTGTATCCATCCATGTTGCCAGCCCACATAGAAAGCAGGCATTTCAAGCCTGTGAATGGTTAATAGATGAACTAAAGATTCAAGCACCAATATGGAAAAAAGAAGTTTCAGAGCACGGTGAAAAATGGAAAGCAGGATTGGGGTGAATTGATGAAAAAAGAGATAAAAGCTGTAGTTGACATAACTGAAAAATCTGTAATTAGAAGGAGCGCTACGGCCACAGGTTTACTCAAAATATCCCAATCAGCACGAACTGCGATAATCAATGATGAGGTCAAAAAAGGTAATGTCATAGAAGCCTCTACTATTGCTGCAATACAAGCGGTAAAAGAAACTCCAAGGATTATACCCCATTGCCACCCAATACCCCTAGAGGGTTGCGATGTTAATTGGGATTTGGACGAAGAAGGACTTCGCTGTAATGTAAGTGTGGTAGCACATTACAAAACAGGTATTGAGATGGAAGCAATAACCGGAGTTTGTGCTGGATTATTATGCGCTCTTGACATGATAAAATCATTTGAAAAGGATTCTACAGGACAGTACCCTAATACTGAAATCTGCGACGTTAGAATACTCGAAAAAGTGAAATCTGAATAACTTGAATCAACCGCATCATTCATTGAATGGTCAGTACCATAGAGGTACATGGGCAAAGTATCTGACCTCTCAAATCACTTTCTCGAAGCCGTGGACATGGCCGCCATAGCAAGCGCAAAATGGCGGGGTAAGGGAGACAAAATAGCTGCTGATGATGCAGCTGTAGAGGCTATGCGGAGTACTTTTGACAAGGTACCCTTTGATGGCCGAGTTGCTATTGGTGAAGGTGAAAGGGACGAAGCACCGATGCTATTCATTGGCGAACAATTAGGCTCCCAAATAGGCAACCCTCTAGTACCGGCTATAGATATAGCAGTTGACCCATTAGAATGTACGAATAATTGTGCAGATAACTTACCCAATTCAATTGCTGTACTGGCTGCAGCACCAAGAGGGACTTTGCTCCACGCACCTGATTGCTATATGGATAAAATTGCGGCTGGGCCTGAAATGGAAGGCCATATTAATCTTGATGCGGGGGTTGCATACAACATCGAACAAGTCGCTTCAGTGCTAGACAAACCCGTAGAAGAAGTTCGCATTATTGCACTGGACAGAACGCGCCATGCCGACTTATTCAAAGAGATTAAGCAAGTTGGAGCCCAACTCCATCTGCTTGGAGACGGAGATATCTCTGCAGCGCTATGGGCTGCAAGACCAGATGGCGAACATGACATGTTACTAGGAATTGGAGCTGCGCCAGAAGGAGTAATAACCGCCACCGCAATACGTGGGATTGGCGGTGTTTTTGAGGGCAGATTGGTGTTTAGATCAGATGAAGAAGAAGCACGGGCAGAACAAATGATTGATGACGATTTAACTAGGCTTTGGGATGCTAAAGATTTATGTCGCTCAGATGATGCTATATTTGTTGCATCTGGTGTTTGTGATGGCTATTTGCCTGGAGTGAAAATTTATGATAATGGCAACATGCATACTTATGCCGAATTAATTGACGTACAAGCGGGGAAATTGACTCGGCATGACCGTATTCACAAGCAGTGATAATATGTCCCAAATTCTGAGAATCAAAGTTCGCCTCCCTGACGGACATTGGGCCGGAGAGGCTACTCGTGAAAATCCATCATCAGTACTACAGATAATCGAAACTATGCCGCTTAGCAAGGGTAGAGGAACTGCCCAGATTAGTACTGATGAACTATTGCTAGATCAACTTGATAATTTACCAGGGGTAGAAAACGTGAATTTGCTTGGCAAAAATAAGGCCACAGTAACAATAGCCAGCGGCGGTGGTGGATTTATCAAAGCCTTACGTGTTGTTGGTGTAGTCCCAAGAACTCCATTTGAAGTGATAGATGGGTGGGCAGACTGGACAATACAGTGTTCATCCAGTCAAGCTAAGCAACTAATTGAGCAAATAAAAACCGATGAGATACCAATGCGCTTGAAGTCAACTCGTTCCAATAACGAAAAATTACTCACCACCAGGCAAAGTCAAATCTTTGAATTAGCCAAGCGCAAAGGATACTGGAACGTACCCAGAGAAATATCACTAACCCAATTAGCCGAGTTAACCGGTTCTTCCAAATCAACAATATCGGTTATGCTTCACGCTATCGAGAGTAAAATAGTCGACACATTTTATGAGGAAATAATATAGAAATACGAACATGTTCGCAAAGACAATAAGGAAG
>CAXHFO010000230.1:0-2533 GCA_964015895.1 uncultured Candidatus Poseidoniales archaeon | reverse complement strand
CCAGCTGCAACCGCACAACTATTAGGTCGCAGTTATCGTGAATGCATATTGTATTCCCAAATCTTTGGCCTGATTTCGGTGATACTAGGGATTTATTTGTCGGCTGAACTTGATACTGGTTCGTCAATGATTGCCCTTGTATCAGCTTGTATATTTGGTGTAGTTGCGATAACTCAAATCATCATCAAGTCGATACTTAACCGCAATCAAAACTTGAATTAAGTATACTTAATTCCTAACAACAAGTGGCTTATTGTGCTCAAATACTTGTGTCGCTAATATTTGTGGAAGCGCAACATTGACTCCATTGTTAACTACTTCAAGGGCCCAATCAACCAGAGCATCATAGTGCTCTTTGCCACTTAGTTTACCAACCCAAGTTTGATTCTCATCGGCGTTCAATACTGCGACATTATGCATGCTACATGGGCCTAGACAACCAGAGATGGTAAGCTCAACCTTGCCATTGAGTTCGTTTTCTTGCCAAGCAGACTTCAACGCGTCTATTGGAACTTCATTATGACCTTTTGAAATACGTCCACAACAACAACCATCACAGGCCACTACTTGTGCAAACATATCAATCAAAACTGAGTGAAATAACCTATACTATCAATTCAATTTACGTACATACTCATCATCATCAATTGGGACCCATACATTGGACCGCTCTTGGTTTTGAATCTCGACCCGGTAAGGGTTGCCCTGATCCCAACACTTCAGAATTTTACCCTCAGCAAATTCTCCAATGTTTGCAAGGACAGTGTCGCCAACATTGAATCTCAATTCCTCTGCCTTACATGCCATTAATCCGGCCTCCAAAGCATCGTGATCTAAATCTCGTCCGATAAAGACGAATCGACATTCACGTTTTTCACCCTTCCTCCACGGTGCTACTTCATCACTAAAAAATCCAGAGAAGAGCATGTGTACGCCTTGGAAGACAAACTTTTTGTCCATCCCTTTTACTGCCAAAACGCCTTTGTAGCGAAACAAGTCTTCTGATTTATCTTGCATCAATTCGCCAATCCATTTGTCTAATTTATTGACATTTAATGCGCCAACGAATTTAGCACTCATTGAGGTGACCCGTTGGTCATGTTCGTGTTCAGCATCGGTGTCCAAGAATTCTGGGTCCATTTTCAAAGTCCTCTCTAAGTCAAACGAACCGATATCAATCAAATTCTTTGGATCTATAATGCTGTTCTGTGTATGATATATAGGAGCAAATGCATTGATTGACTTGATTTTCTTTTCGACTAATTGAAGTTCTTCTTCATCAACGAGGTCAATTTTATTCAACATTATTCGGTCAGCAAAGGCTAGTTGTTCCACCGATTCATTTTCAATTCCTTCAGGCTTCTCATCATCAATATGCGGTATTGCGTGTTTTGCATCGACCACAGTAATTATGCCATCTAATTTGTATCGCTCGCTTACTCGGTCATCAATAAAGAAGGTCTGTGCTACAGGTGCTGGGTCAGCTAGACCAGTAGTCTCAATCAAGACTCCATCAAAATTTGTGATTCGGTCATACAGGCTATCTAGTAGTTCAGTCAAGTCTCCCCTTACTGTACAGCAGATGCACCCATTCATAACTTCTATAATGCTCTCTTCTGAGGTTTCTACTAGAATATTTTCATCAATTCCCACGTCACCAAATTCATTTTCAATCACGGCAAATTTCATTTTGTGTTCAGTACTTGAAAGTATATGATTTAGTAATGTAGTCTTACCTGATCCAAGAAACCCGGTTAGTACTGTTACTGGAATTTGTCTATTTTTTGGTTTTGCTTTAGCCATTTAATTCACCTTATTTTATTATTCAAAATCAACATACTGCATTTTTGCAATTACCCTGCCAATTTTTTCCCATTCATCAACCACTGCTTGCGGAGTAGTTACTTTTCGTTCACCATTGTCCCACTCTGTCAGAGTTGATACACGGTATTCAATTCCCTGTTCTTCAATAACTTTGCGTTCGTAATCACGTATCCACTTTACTAAATCGTCTAACAGAGTGATATAACTGTCCCATTCAGACTCTGTTGGAAAATATAATTCTGGCAGCTCATCATAAGTCCAAAGTGGTTGTTCAAGGGTTAGATTTGTTGTGTACCCTGGGATGAATTCATAACGCGGCAGAAATATTGTACCGAGGGTGTTGTCCCGGTAATATACGCCAAAACCACGTAAAATTATTGAGCGGTTTTCGCTTAAATTGAGAGTATACACGCTGTCTTCTATTTCGGCACCTACTGGCGGTTTGACGCGCTGAAAGCCGAATTCAATCAACAGATTTCCTTGCGTCCGGCGGATATCTTGACCCCAGTACCAAATTTGTTGGCTCAAAAGGGCAATTGCGTGGGAAATAAAATCATCGTCCTGGCTATCACTTTGACTCGCTGGATGAAGAACTGCTTCCATATTAAGACCCCTTAACTGCTAACACTGCAGCAATGTTAGACAACATCCAACAAGATGCTGCTAGTAACTGCAGCCAATCTCCATTACCCCAGAGACTAACATCGCT
>CAXHFO010000229.1:0-2560 GCA_964015895.1 uncultured Candidatus Poseidoniales archaeon | reverse complement strand
GGAGTACTATATTTCGGTCTGCTTATTTACTGGCAGTCTGATGAACTTTCCAGTGAAATTGATGCAGTAAGAAATGCTGCACAATTTGGTTTAGTAATGTCAGTCGTATACGTTGGATATCTGATGTGGTGTTTTAATAGAGAATTGCCAGAAGGATTGAAGGATGCTCCGGTAATTGGCCGATATGGGAAACTGCTAGGATGGTTAGCAATTGCTGGAATTGCAGTTTGGTATGTAAGGCCTGCCAAATGGGGCGGTTATGAAGATGGTGTAGGGTTTTTCCTAGTAGGTATACTACTGCTTGGATTTGGCGCTGCGGCTGCATTAACTTGCTTCATGTGGAGTGGCGACAAAAGCAGTAGACTTTACGCGCTTCATAGATTCGTTGATGTTTATCCCACAATCACAAAACCAGAACGTCACGTTAGATTTAACGAAAAAATGTGGACCACTACATTCGTTTTGATCATCTATTTCGCTATGACCAATGTAATGCTTTACGGTCTGTCTGGCCAAGCACTCGACTTGTTCAGTGGTTTTAGATCAATCATGGCTGGTGCTTCAGGTACCATCATGCACTTAGGTATTGGTCCAATTGTTACTGGTTCAATTATCATGCAATTATTTGCTGGTGCTAAAATCATTAGACTTGACTTATCCAACTCTGAGGACAAAGCTATGTACCAAGGTGTACAAAAGTTACTTGTCTTAATCATGATTCCAATTGAAGCGATTCCTCAAACCTATGGTTTCCTTGACCCAATGGAATTTCTAATCGATTCTTACGGTATGGGCTGGGCAAACTTCGTAATTGTTGCGCAGTTATTTGCGGGTTCATACTTAGTATTCTTGCTGGATGAATTAGTTTCAAAGTGGGGTATTGGTTCTGGTATGTCATTGTTTATTGCTGCAGGAGTCTCACAATCAACATTTGTTGGAACATTATCACCACTTCCGGTAACTAGTGGACTTGGATATTCGATGTCTAACCCACCTTCAGGCACACTACCAATGATTTTCTATATGTTCAGGGAGGCGACAAATTATGAAATGATTCGGAGCAATGGGTTCGAAAGTATATTGCTTACCCACGTGAATCCGTTAGCAGCATTATTCTCATCCGTAGTCGTGTTTTTAGTTGTCGCATACGCAGAATCAAGTAAACTCGAATTGCCATTAACTCATGGTAAAGTCAGGGGTCACAGAGGAAAATACCCAATTAGACTAGTATATGCATCTAACATACCAGTTATTTTGATGGCTGCATTGTTAGCCAATATCAATATGTTCACTCTACTATTCTGGAGTCATCCTACGCTTTCACAAACACCATTCCTGGGCCGAGAGGGTTACGGTTCCTTATCCGAGTACATTGGTACTTACGAACAGGGACAGACTACCGCGTCAGGAGGATTTGCTTGGTATGCTAGTATGGTGAACGGAGTAAATGATTGGTTGCTGCCGTTGTTGAATCAAACTGGCGATGCCTTTGGGCATAGTTTAACTCAGATAATGGTACACGTAATATTCTATGTTGTTTTAATGACAGTTGGTTCTATGGTATTTGCTAAATTTTGGATCGATACTACAAACATGGGTACCAAGGATGTCGCAAAGCAAATCGAAAGAACCGGTATGCAAATCCCAGGATTTAGAAAGAACCCTAAGGTTCTTGAAAAGATTCTAGAGAACTATATTCCTCCAGTGACCTATTTCTCAGGTGCTTTCGTAGGTTTACTAGCCGCAGGTGCAGATCTGCTCGGTACAGTGGGTAATGCCACTGGTACTGGTTTGTTGCTTGCCGTAGGTATCATTTTGCGTACCTATGAGCAAATTCAAAAAGAACAAGCTATGGAAATGCATCCAATGATTAGACAATTCTTCGGTGCAGAATGAATCTAATTTTACAGATTAATACCCTTTGTTAAATTGCCAATGTTGTGTCGCAGTTAATTGTTTTTAGTCAATTAGTTGTCGGGTATATTGATATAGGGGGGGTCAGTGGCTGAGTTGCTTGCGTTGTGAAGAACGGCGTTAGAATCTGAGTCCTTGGACGATGAAGAATTCTATCCTCTTTTTACGTAAAGCCGAAGCGATTGCGATTCTGAAAAACCATTATGGTTCAGGGTCAGGAAGGTGATCGAGATTATGATGTAATTTGTGCAAGAAGCTCAAGTGCAATATTTTCTCGCCAATTTTTTAGAGACAGCAATAAGACAGCGACAAGTAACCTAAGGATCATAACAAGAGAAATCTGGTTGATCCTGCCAGAGGCGACCGCTTTTGGAGTTCGATTAAGCCATGCGAGTAGAAAGAAATTAGATTCTTTGCGAACTGCTCAGTAACACGTGGATAACCTGCCCTATGCTCTGGAATAACCTCGGGAAACTGAGAATAATACCGGATAGATCACAACGCCTGGAACGGTGTGTGATTGAAAGATTACGGCATAGGATGGGTCTGCGGCGTATCAGGTTGTAGGGGGTGTAAAGGACCTCCTAGCCATCGACGCGTACGGGTGTTGGGAGACATAGCCCGGAGATGGATTCTGAGACACGAA
>CAXHFO010000228.1:0-2565 GCA_964015895.1 uncultured Candidatus Poseidoniales archaeon | reverse complement strand
CGGCAGGGTTCCAAAGCGTCCTCACACTTCACACAAAAGACAAGTGTTAGCATATGTCCATCTAGTCGAAATTAATATCAAAAGAACCACTCCTTACGGCATCTTAAGGTACGGGAATGAAGATATCCACCAAGTTGTCTGGGATGAAAATACCAAAGAAGAGTTATTTGATGAGGTCAAAGAAATACAACGACTGATGGTATTTGGAGGTGCAAAGCGCAACCATGACCGAGTAGGTAAATGTCAAAATTGCTCTAGAAAGTATGCTTGTAAGGAGTCTCTTGCGGCATAATCATTCGTCACACGGTGTCTCTAGGGGGTACTGTTGACATACCCTATGTATCGTTATGACAATTATGAAATTGTCTTGTAGGGCTCCAATAGTTGTTTCACCCCAACCTCTCGACTCCACATTCAAATCCCAATCACCCGATTCAAAAACCGGATCGGGCTCAAAGTTATCGACTGTGGGGGTGACGTCTTGGCAAACGTCTTGTGACCAAATAACTGTACCTGACGGGGCAGTAACTTCAGCTCTAACATACCTCAATTCACTGCTTAGGGCTTGGTCAAAACAGGAAACTTGATCAGAACCACTCATTGTAACTTTGAAGTATATCTCAATTCTTTCAACTGCATCGTCTATTGCAAAAGATGTGAAATTTGAATAAGGTTGTATTGAGATAGTCGTGAAAGTGTGAGTCATGTCAACTTTGTCTGGATAAGACACTTCGGTAACGGGCTGCCTCATACTTTCTATGGTTTCTCTTGCTTGTAGTAAACCTAGGCAGCCAGATAGACTCGATAACATAAATGTCGATATGAGGAACACTGCTAGACTGTATCTCCTCATGGCCCTGCGAGGAGCAACTTGGTTATCAAATAAGTGATTAATCGAGCGTGGGTTTGAAATGTACAATTCAATCCGCAACTGTCCGGATGACGCACATGGTGGCCGAGCTAGCGCGATGACGAACCCTATGAAAGCCGACGGACATCACTCAAATTCAGCGCCACAGACTGGGCATTCCTTTGCCATGATTGGAATTTCTGCGCCGCAAGAACCGCACTCAGCGGTCTTCTTTGTTGAACTACGTCGCTTAGGCTTTTGCCTCTCAGGTTGTAATTCATCAACCTCTTCGATCTTGGCAATAGGAGCATCATCATCCTCAACAGTAAAGTCAGAATTAGTCTCTTCAATCTCATTTCCGGCTAGCGAAGAATCTGAAATTCCAAGCCCAATGTGAACTTCATCGCCTGGCATAACGCCGTCTTCGCCAGTTAGTTCAAAGATTCGCCCTCTTATTTCAGCATCACTTGCCGATAAATCAGCACCGTCATCCTTGTGAGAAACTAATTCTCCTTTGGCTGCAAGCATTTCATCAAGGTCTTGTACTCCAGCGCTCATCTCTTTGAGACCCTTTAGACGAGTGGTGACCTGTGATTCTAATTCTTCAATCTCTTCAGGAGTTAGTCCGTCAGTAGAAACTTCTTCGTCTTCATATAATTGTTCTATTTCGGCAATTTCTGCTTCAGCTGTGGCGATGTTTTCGTCCCAATAGTCACCAAATTGTTCTTCATCATAACCAAACTCCTTAACCGTCTCGTCAAAGTTTTCGGTTCCTGTAACAACTTCATCTTCATCGATTTCAGGTAATGCAACCTCTGCTTTGGGTACAACTTTTCTTTCACGACGTTGGCGTTGTTCAAAGAATGATGCAACGTCTTGTTCAGAACCACAATATGGACAATTATCCATCAAATCGGGTACTGATTCACCACATTCTTTGCATGAATGGAATTGTTTTCTCGCCTTGGCTAAATTAAAGCTACAATGTGGACAGCGATTTTCATCACCTTCTAGTTCCCCATCACAGGCTGGACAGTATTCGAAAATATCTCGCTCAACTTCTTCCTCTGATTCTCTAGTCAACCATATGGCAAGTCCAAAGATTACCATTAATGCAGCAACTGCAAGACCAATTAACGCGGCTGTACCCATTCCAGAACTTTCACTGTCAACTGAATCAGATAAGGTGGAAGTGGTTGATAACTTGCGAGTATAGGTACTAGTAATTGTCGGATCTGACGGCGTCATTTGGATGGTTGTCGATGGTGATGTGGCAGTAAATTGGCATTCTAGTGACACCTTTTGACTGATTTCAGTAACATTTACTGGTATGGTAACAATTAGTGCATTTGAGGTTGCATCATAGCAATCAATTGTCAAAGAACCCAATTCTTGACTAGTCAAATTTATCGCAAAGAGGTATTCTTCACCTTCATCGAGAGGTAATTCCACTGATTCGCGACTTAAATCTAGGATTCTCAAGGATGAGCCTGCCCAATTTAGGACAAGTTTTGATTCTACAGAAATAGAATTACTAGCTACATTATTGGTTAGATCCCTATCAAGTGAGTCGCCTGCTGGCGTCCATTGTGCGACGAATTCAGCAGTATGTGAGCCTGCTCCGGTTGACAACTCTTTGGTCCAATATAGTGACTGACCAGCATTTAGCACTATTATTTCTGAATTTGCCGAAACTCCCTCAAAAGTATATGCTA